>JAUIFT010000394.1 GCA_030430345.1 Calditrichia bacterium
TCCAGTTCATTGGTTTTTTCAGCAACCTTTTCCTGTAGATCCCGGGAAGACTGCTGCAGTTTTTCATAGGCCTCTGTGAGGTTTTCCGCCATGTGATTAAAAGAATTCGCCAGTATGCCCAGTTCGTCCCGGCGGTGGATAGGTAAGCGGTAGCTCATTTCGCCTGCGGCAAGTTTATCCGTGCCTGCTTTCAGGGTTTGCAGCGGTTGATAAATTGTCCGGTAGGCAACAATCGCCACCGTCAGGGCACCAATAATGAGAAATATAATTGATATCCAGAGAATTTTCCGACGTGCTGTAAATATTGCCAGATCTAACTCTTCCAAAGACATCTGGACATCAAGCACGCCAAGGATATTTACCTCCGGGTGATGGGCGTGACAGGCGTTACTGCTACAATCCGGATTATTGCGGATAGGAATGATCAGACCCATTACCCGGTAGTCCTTTCCGGTTTGAAATACCCGGGAACGGTCACCCACCGGCAATGTTTTAAAAGGATTCTCGCTATTGTGGCAGGCATAACATGCTTCCGAGCTCATGTCTACCTGATGGCCGGTTTCTTCTTGGTGGGTAGAAAACTGAATTTCCCCGCTTTTATCATAAATGCGGATAAGTTCTACGCCCGGTTCGCTCCCGATGATCTGGATCATTTCGTAGATACTTTGCCGGTCATTGGCGAGCATTGAACGGTAGAGGGATTTCCGGATTAAGTCGCCGCTGCGAAATGCACTGAGGCGAACGGTGTCTTCAAAAATTTGCCTTTGTAAATTGGCGCAGAGGGAGCTGTAAAGAATGAATAACCCGGCAATTACCAGGAATATCATCAGAAATAGCTTGACGCCCAGGGAGCGGGAAAGCGTTGCAAGCGGCTGTGTCCATCGGGTGAACATGATAAATACCGCTGGTTTAAATCTCGACGAATCGATCCGAGAATTATCCGGCATTGATAAATGGCACAATAAACCACTGGCCGTTTCTCAACGCCTATAAAGTTTTACGCAAAAAATTTGCCAGATGATTTATCGTCTTATTAGTGTCTGAAAATAATGAGTTTATGGCGATCATTTGAAGGCAGACAGGCTGCCACGGCTATTAAGGTTGCTGGCTGCTGTTAGTTGCTGTTTTTATGAAAATTACCGCATTTTTATCCCGGCCTTTTATGCCAGTTGGGTTAAAATGTGGCATCGACTGGAGAAACGATGCAAAACGGCTCCCCGAAAATAATTCCCGCTTAAATATTATCCTGGAAAACATTATATTAACAGGCTAATAATTTGAGCAGCGGGTTCAAGGCTTTAAAAACTTTGAACTCTGAACTTTGAACTCTGAACTTGAACAGGATTTTGATCATGCGATATTTCGTCACCGGTGGTACCGGGTTTGTCGGCAGCTGGGTAGCAAAACAATTGGTGGATAAAGGTGAAGAAGTGGTTTGCCTGGTGCGAAAAACCAGCAATTTACGCTGGTTGGAGGACTTGCCGGTAAAATACCATTACGGTTCTTTGTTAGATGGTGACAGCCTGAAAGAAGGCATAAAAGACGCTGACTATGTGCTCCATATCGCCGGAGTGACCAAGGCGCTTTCAATTGAAGATTTCTATCGCGGCAATGTAGAAGCGACCCGGGTGATCATGGATACGATTTTGGCAGAAAATCCGAAAGTAAAACGGGTGGTTTATGTCGGTAGCCAGGCGGCAGTTGGTCCGACGCCAAAAGGGGAAGTGCTGGACGAGTCCTGCGAAATGAAGCCGATTACCGATTACGGCACCAGCAAAATGCAGAGTGAACAGGTGGTGCGGAAATATCTCGACAAGCTACCGATTACCATTCTGCGCCCGCCGGCGGTCTACGGTCCGCGCGATACCGATGTCTTCGAAGTGTTCAAGAGCGTGAAAAATCGCCTGAATTTGAAAGTCGGCAGTGGCGATCCTTATGTCAGCATTATCCACGTTCACGATCTTGCCCGGGGAATTATCGAAGCGGCGACCCATCCGAAAGCGGCCGGAGAAACCTACTTTATCTGCAATGAAGAACCCTGCTATTGGTCTGAGGTGGTTTCTACGCTGGAAGAATTAATGTCCAAAAAAGTGCTCAATCTGCCCATTCCATACCCGTTGGCGTATGGCTTTGGGGCCATTATGGAAGCGGGTAGCCGGCTGACCGGAAAGCCCTCAATTTTAAACCGGCAGAAGATTCGTGAAGTTAATGCTGGCAATTGGGTGATTTCGAGCAAAAAGATTCGGGAAGAAATGGATTATAATACGCAACTTAGTTTACGAGAGGGACTGAAAGAAACTCTCGAGTGGTATCAAAAATCAGGTTGGCTGTAGCCAATTCACCAAGGTGCTAAACAGAGGAGCGGTTGATGCCTTTAACGCCCGAAGAGGAAAAGAGATTTCGGGAAGAAATCCGAAAAGAATTGGAAGAGAGAGACCGGCGCGATCAAGCATCGAAAGATGAAGTGCAAGCCGAAAGAAGCCAGCATCTGGAAAGCCACTTAAGGCGCCAGATTGCCGAGGAAGAAGAAGAGAAGTATTATACTGACCGGGGGTTGGTCCGTTATCTGAATCGTCATGGGGGCGTAGAGTGGCTGACACCGGAAGAAGCGGAGAACCGGCAAAGTCGCCGCCGCACCAGAAAAAAAACACCCTCCCGCCGCAAGGCTCGCAGAAATCAAAAAATTGTTCAATGGATTATTAATGGTGTCATGGTTGTATTTGCCCTGGCAGTATTTATGTATCTGTTGCGATATAATCCAAATGCCGGTGGCAGTAGTGCCGGGAATGTTGTGGTTAAGACGGATGTGCCGGGCGCGCAGATTTTTATTGACGGCACGGAAAAGCCGGATTTCTTTACCCCGGACACCCTGAATAATCTTTCCGCCGGTGCGCATTTCATTGCCGTGCATAAGGAAGGATACAGCGCCTGGCCGCCGATGCAGCGGGTCAATCTGGAAAAGAACAAAACCCTGGTGCTGGAATTCACCCTGAAATCCGCAGCGGTAATGGGAAATGTGTTAATCAATAGTAATGAAACGGAATTCGATATTTACGTTGATGGCATTCCGGTGCCGGAAAAACCGGGGCAGGAATTTCCGGTGCCGGCCGGGTATCATGTGTTCAGCGCTATTAAAGAAGGATATCTGGCGGAACCGCAGCATCAGCGGGTGCTGGTTAAAGAAGGTGAAATGAACAGCCTGTTCTTTCACTTTCAGGCCCGGGATGATATTGGCTATCTGCAGGTGACCAGCAACCGTAATTCCGGCTATATTTTTGTTGACAATCAGCTGACCGGCATTAAACCAAATGGACGGTTAATTCCGGTGCGCGCGGGCATTTATGAAATTCGCCTCTGCGAAAATGGATATGCCGCAATTCCGCAAACGGAATTAATTCGCCTCGCCCCAGGAGAGGTTCGCGCATTGTCCTTCAGCGTTATGGAAGAACCGCGCGGGGATACCTTGCGCATCAACACGACGACGCCCGGCGCTGGTATTATGATTGACGGACAATGGCAGTCGCTGGTAACCCCGGTGAATGATATCGTGTTATCGAGAGGTGATCATTACATTAATTTTATGCGCGATGGGCAATTGTATGCCCAGAAGGAAATTCATCTTGTGCCCGGCCGTCTGGATGAAAATGAATTGATTTATGATTTTTGATCGGAATGTCGTATATCGTGGTAGAGAAAATTCATAAATTTTCTCTGCCACGATATACGACACGATTCACCAAACCGTAATTACAAATTAACGGCAGATAAATTGGTGGCAATGTTGATAAACCCGCCCTATGATTAAAAAAAACATTTCGTAACTTCATAAACGCCTTTTCAGTCTAATCATCCGTAGTTTGTCTGCTGCTTAATCATAACAGAAGGTTGATCTATGGACTGTAAACCCTTTTCCCTGCCCGCTGCTTCCCAACTGCTCACAGATTATTTTTCCGCCAAGGATACCATAAAAACATTTTACCCCACACATTTTCTCGACGACTGGACCACGCTGCTGGAAAAAAGAAGCATAGATCCTGCCAGGCGAAAAGCGACCGTTGAGATTCTCCGCGCTCAGAATGAATCCTGGAATGCCCCCGCAGCGGTGATGGAAAATATTCGCTTACTTTCAGATGAAAACACCTT
>JAUIFT010000395.1 GCA_030430345.1 Calditrichia bacterium
TTGAAAAGTGATAATATCCTCTCCATTTTTAAAGACCGTTCCGGAATTATTTGGGTTGGCAGTGAGAATGGCGGCATCAATAAGATTGATCGAAAAAAACAGCGCTTTTCGCAATATACCTTTTCGGAAAAATTTGCTGATACGGGGAACAATGCCATTCGTGCCATCCTGCCGGAAGCCGGCAATGCCGGTAAATCACTCTGGCTGGGGACCGTCGCGGATGGACTGATTCATTTAAATCGCAGCAACGGGCATATACGAAAATTTCGACTGGACGAATCGCTTAGCAGCAATAATGTCACCGCGCTATGGATGACTGATCCCGGTGTTATTTGGGTGGGGACCTGGGGAGGTGGGTTAAACCGGATGGTTTTCGATTTTCCGGATGCTGCGGCCATTCCGGTGTTGCGCCGGCAAAAGACTTTTAAGCACGACCCCGGCAATCCGAATAGTCTCAGTCATGATGTTGTGCAGGCGATTTACAAAGCGGAGAGTGGCGAATATGCTTCCCGCCTCTGGATTGGCACCGATAACGGCCTGGATTGCTTCAATCTGAAAACATCGTCTTTTCGCCGGTTTCGTCATAATCCTGATGATCCGCATACAATATCCGACAACCGTATTCAATCGAACTGCATCTTGCAAGATCGGCAGGGAAATCTCTGGGTTGGCACCTGGCATGGATTGAACGTGCTGCCAGCCCGGAAAAATTCGGATGACAAGAAGGATATCGGGAAGAATGTTCGACGTTTTTTAAATTATCCGGGAAGTATAAATTCATTAAGTGACAATCAAATTATCGCCCTTCATGAAGATCGGGATACGGAGCGGAACGTCATTTGGGTAGGCACCCATGGCGGTGGATTAAACCGCCTGGAGTGGTTGGCGCAAAATGGCGGGAGCTCTTACCTGACAAATGCAGCGCCGGTTCGGATTACCCGGTATAGCGAAAAGAGTGGCTTGCCCGATGACGTCATTTACGGGATTGTTCAGGATGAAAAAGGGAATATATGGGTAAGCACAAATTTTGGCATTTCAAAGTTTGATCCTGCCACAGAAACCTTCAGCAATTTTGATGAGCGGGATGGATTGGGAAATACCCGTTTCTTTTGGGGCGCCGCCGCTTACGATCCGCAGCGCGCAGAGATTTTATTTGGCTCTGATAATGGCCTGACAACGTTTTTCCCGAATATGTTTGCTGATGATCATTCGCCACCGCCAATCTTTATTACCGATTTTCAGATATTTAATCAGTCGGTGGCAATCTCCGCTGGGGAAACGCCGTTGCGCGAGTCTATCCAGGAAGCCGATAAAATTGCATTGACTCATGAAAGCAATATCTTCTCTTTTGAATTCGCCGTGCTGGATTTTAGCAATCCGGAGAAAAATCAATACGCCTATAAGCTTGAGGGATTCGACAAGGACTGGATTTATTCTGGAAAGCGGCATTACGTCACCTATACAAACCTTGATGCCGGCAGCTATCAATTTCATGTAAAGGGGAGCAATAGCGATGGCGTATGGTCCCGAAACGCCGCTCCGCTAACGGTCATTGTGTTGCCGCCATTCTGGAAAACCTGGTGGTTTATTGCCCTGGCGACGCTTTTTTTTGTCGGTACCTTTACGTATTTTGCTACAGTGCGGGTAAAGCAATTGCTCGCTGTCGAGAGACTGCGGGCAAAGCTGGCGGCGGATCTTCATGATGATATTGGCGCCGGACTGAGTGAGATATCGATCCTTAGCGAAATAATCTCCAGTCAGTTGGAGGACGAGCGGAAAGAGCAAAAGAAAATACTTGCCAAAATCAGTGAAGATTCCCGGAACCTGGTGGATCGAATGAGCGACATTGTTTGGCTGGTCAATCCCCGGCGGGATTCATTGTATGATCTTATTCTCCGTTTAAAAGACAGCTATGCGGAGGTACTCTCTCTCTCAAACATCTCTTTCCGTTCAGAGAATTTAAAAGCGCTGGAAAACATATCTCTCTCCATGGAGCAGCGGCAAAATCTCTACCTGATTTTTAAGGAAGCGATAAATAACAGCATTAAGTACAGCCATTGCGATGAAATATTATTAATTGCCAAAATAGAGGGAAAGCGGTTGGAAATGTTTCTGAAAGATAATGGGCGGGGATTTTATCCGGATAAAAACAATCCGGGAAATGGTCTCGCCAATATGGCGACACGGGCGTCCGCGATTGGTGGCTCTCTGACGATTGATTCCGAACCGGAAAAGGGTACAGCGATCTATTTTAGAGGAAATCTGAAAGGAAGGTAGGGGACGGGATGATTTCAGTTGTGATTGTAGAAGACCGTGATATGATTCGCAGCGGTTTGGAGATGCTTATAGACGGCACTGATGGCTATCAGTGTGTTGGTGCCTATCGTGATTGTGAATCTATGTTGGAAAATGTCGTCGAGCTGGATCCGGATATAATGCTGATGGATATCGACCTCCCGGGCATTTCCGGGATAGAAGGGATTAAACGGGTAAAAAAAATCTGCCCGGAATGTATTATGCTGGTGCTAACGGTCTATGAAGAAAACGAGATGATTTTCGAAGCACTTTGTGCCGGCGCCAGTGGATACCTGGTGAAAAAAACACCGCCGGCCCGTTTACTGGAGGCTATCCGGGATGCCTACAATGGCGGGGCACCGATGAGCTCCAATATTGCCCGGAAAGTGGTCAATTTTTTTCAATACAGCAAGCCGGTCATTCCCGATAAATCCAGCGATATATTTACAACCCGGGAAAGAGAGGTGTTGCAAAGGCTGGTCGAAGGAGATAGTTCGAAAGCAATTGCTGATGTGCTCGGGGTCAGCGTGGAAACCGTGCGTTTTCATTTTCGGAATATCTACAAGAAGCTGCATGTGCATTCCAAGTCTGAAGCAGTGGCGAAAGCGATTAAGAAGGGGTTGGTATAACGTTGATCGTTGAGTGTTACTGATTTGCTTTTATCTGGGGGGCCTTTCGAAGGCATTGCAGAGTAAAGCCAGAGGCCGCCAACGGCGGTGTCAGGCGATTTTTCCAAACCTACCTAAATGGGTAGGTTTTTCTTCGAAAGTCCCCGCAACCGTTAAAAAATCCCTGCATTTGTGTAGTTGAAAAAATATTCCTCATACTGTATTTTTATTTGTAGGCGTAAAAAACGCATCCACTCACCGGAGTATTCAGGAGGATTTACCATGAAAAGAGTACGACAGTCTCTGCTTTTATGTATGATCGTTGCAACTTTAGGTGTTTTGAGCAGTGCGCAGCTGCAAGCACAAAATGATGTGATGATGCAAGCCTTTTACTGGGATGTACCCGTCGATGCTACCAATAATAATGGTAGTTGGTGGGACACGCTCAGTGCACAATCAACAACTCTGAAGAATGCCGGGTTTACCGGTATTTGGGTGCCGTCTCCCTCGAAAGGGAATTTTGGTATTTATGATATGGGCTACGGTATTTTCGATCATTATGATCTCGGCAATTATAATCAGAAAGGCACTACGGAAACCCGCTTCGGCAGCCGGGCCGAGTTGGAGAATATGATTTCCACGATGCAGCAGTCGCCGAAGATCGAGGTTTATGCCGATATCATCCTCAATCATATCTACACCAGCGATGATGAAAGCGAAGCCAATCCGGCAGTAAAGCAATATGTTTTTGATCATGCCTATCGCAATAGTACTCAATACCAGGCATATCCGACCAACGAAATTCTCTGGGCAATTCCCAATGCCGCTCCCGGCGATTATTACATTCAAATTAAGGGATATCTGCTGAACTGGGGGGCCGGAAATGCTGAGCGCGGCTACGATCTCTTTATCGACTGGACTGGCGTGGGGGCAAATGGTACCGATACCTGGGAATATGAGCCGAACAATGGCGGCGGGCAGTTCAATAATTTCCCCGGCTCCGGACGCACGGTGCGCGGTCATATCGAAAACAGCTCGGCGATCGATGAGTTTAAGGTAACAGTTTCCAGCAGTCATGATATTGAAATTCGCCTCACCGCCCGGCGGGAAGACACCTCCGGTGGCTGGACCTGGGCCTGGGCAGATCAAACCAATGGCTACTATCCGGTGGCAGTTTGGTATAATGGCAGCAATCTCGCGAACAGCACCCTGGAAGCGCGCACCAATACCGGTATCAGTT
>JAUIFT010000396.1 GCA_030430345.1 Calditrichia bacterium
TGATCACGGGCGCGATGTGGGTGCGGATCGTCTCGGGCCCGACGCACCACAGGATCGTGCCGTCGGTGCGCCGGCCGGCCACCTTCAGCATCTGGTCGCCCAGCGCGGCGATACTAAAATGCCCGACGCTGGTCGCGATTGTGGAAATATTCGCGGTAGTGACAAACGCATCGGAAATAATACCGTCGATCACCCAAATTCGGCTGGTGGTGCCGTTGGAAGCGGGCACATAAATCACCGGTTCACCGTTCACAAGGGTAAAAAGCGGGCTGGATTTTACGTTGAAGGCGTTGAAAGTCGCCAATGGCACCACGCTGCCCGGTGTATAAGAATCCGGACCGTCGATCTGAATAAAGCCGATGCCGGCCCCCTGGGAAATATTGGTCCAGCCAGTGACAATAATCTCGTCTAAATTATCGTTATCAACATCAGCAATCTCAGTACTTACAGGTACATAGCCATCAGTCGGCGGCAAGGCCAACACCATCTCTTCGTAAACATATTCAGTTTCGACGACGGCGTTTTGCGCGCTAAAAGTACCGGATGTCACCTGGAGAATAAACAATTTGGCAATACCGAAATTGAAAGAACGCGGCGGGAAAAGCAATTCGCTCCGGCCGTCACCGTCGATGTCTTCTACCCGCAATCCGTTTTCGGTCCGGCCGGTATTTTGACTAACGAATAACGGATCGATGTTCTCATACTGTAGTCTATAAGCGGGCTCTGTACCGTAATCATTATCAGTGCCGGTATGTTCGTAAAAGTAGATGCCCATAGTCGCTGCTTCGGCGCTATCGCTGGCAAAATAGCCGATTGGGAAAATAATCTCCTGCATACCATTATTATCGAAATCGCCGGTAGTCACCATCCGCGGCGTAGAGCCACCGCCACCGCGGCCAGTTGCACTCAATGGAGGAGACGCCCAGACGAATTCCATCATATCGTCGCCAATCATTTCATAGACGAACACACGGCCGCCATCGGTATACTCGGTAACGATGAGTTCCGGAAAACCATCACCGTCGAGATCGGGATCGTGAGCAACATGAAAGCCACGGCCGGCGTCGGCTGTCAATGTATCACCACTGGCATTGGCAAGCGGATTTACGGCAGCAAGACGAAATTCATTTTCACCAGGGGCAGGGTTCTGCGCCTGTAAATCGAATGATAATGCAACAAAAATGAGGCATGCAAGAAAAATAAACTGGTAACCTTTGATCATTTTTCCTCCTTAATCATTGTTTGGAGTAGTTTGAGAGTTTTAGATATTATAGAATATTAAGCTATTTATTGCGGGCAGCTAATGCCGCCATTTTAAACGGCTACGGATAAACATTCATTACAACTGTTCTATGAAGATGGTTCCCCCGGGGCAGTGATTTAATCGTTGCTATTTAAAAGAATATGTAATGAGACAAAAATATTTAGGTGATAACCAGACAGCCTATTCTTTCCGTGTCATTTGCCCATTTGTAGATTTGCAAATGGGCAACAATGCCGGATTGGGCAGTGCTATTAATCTTTTTAGTTCACTTCTTTATCAAAAATATTTTTTGTCCGCTTACTTACAACAAATTGACTACTATTTAAGTAAGATTTCTACATAAAGCACAAACTCAATTACTTAATGGCATCCTAAACACGGTCCTTTGCGGTAAGACATTCCTGCTTGCTGATTCAACACTAAAGTGACACGCTTGCAATAGTTAAGAAAACAAATTTCCGAATATTTTCAATAAAAAAAAGAACAATATGAAATTTTTGCATTTGACAAAGCCGGTCTTTTCGTCAGGGAACTTCTAAAAAGCGGGAAAGTCGGGCCGAAAACATGTGCGCTCCGTCAATTGCTAATATTGTATCGTTTTTTGTTAAAATAGAAGTAGAAAAGATCATTTGCAAATAGGATTTTATCATAATCTTATACTATTTTTTAATTTTGTTCTGGAAACGTAAATATCTTGACAAAAAATATCATATCTTGTATTTTTCCAGAATTCAATTCAAAAACTCTCATGTAACTACCGCACGATGCGAGGCAGGCCTAATGAAACATGTATTTACAATTTTAGCACTCGTCCTGGCAACGTCTTTCATGATGTTTGCAGGTACTACCGGTAAAGTTGCCGGTCAAATTTCTGATGCTGAAACCGGTGAGCCGCTTCCTGGGGTGAACCTCCAGTTGGATGGCACAACGCTCGGCGCAGCAACAGATATCGATGGTGTTTTTGTTATCCTTAACGTTCCACCGGGACTCTACGACCTGGTAATCTCATTTATCGGGTATCAGACCATCCGGGTAAAAGATGTCCGGGTGAATGTCGACTTTACCACCCGGGTGGAACAGAAACTGAAAGCTTCCACCGTAGAACTGGGTGAAGTAGAAGTTGTCGGCGAGCGCAACCCGCTGGTTCGCGCGGACCTCACCAATACCCAGGTAGCGGTTACCGCGGAAGAAATTTCATCTCTGCCGGTTGACCAATTACGCGATGTCATCAAACTGCAGGCCGGTATCGTGGAAGACAACAGCGGCGCCCTGCACATCCGCGGCGGGCGTTCTAATGAAGTCAACTTCCAGGTAAACGGCGTTTCGATCAATAACCCGTTCGGCAATACCCAGGGGGTTGGTCTGGCAACAAATGCCGTCGAGGAAGTGTCTATATCCGCCGGTACCTTCAGTGCGGAATACGGAAATGCACTGAGTGGCGTTATTAATTTCGTCACCAAGGATGGCGGGCCAAAATATGAAGCGAGCCTGCGTGCCTGGAGCGGGGATAATATCAGCGCCCGCGATGACATCTTCTTCAATATCGACGAATTTGATCCCCTGAACAATGCCCGCGCGGAATGGACCCTCAGCGGCCCGATTCCGCTCTTCGGCAACAAACTGACCTTCATTACCAGCGGTGTTTATCAGAATGACAAAGGGCATCTCTACGGCATCCGCCTTTATAATCCCTCGGACATGCTCGATTCCGAAGGCAGTTCTTTCCGGGTAGATCCGCTCGGTCTAAACTTTACCAACACGAATGGTTTTATTGAAGCAATTCCGGACAGCCTGGGCCGTGGCGCCAGCGGCGACCGGGAAATTGTTCCGATGGTTACCCGGGAATCGATCAATATTACCGGTAAACTAACCTGGAAACCGACCCATAATATCAAAATGAGTTATGACCTGATCCTTGATGACGGGGAAAGCTATGGCTCTTTCCGCACCTATCGTTTTACCCCGGAAGGCCGTCCGCAAACGGTTTCCACCAACGTCAGTCACTCCCTCGGCTTAACCCATACCTTATCGAAAAAGATGTTTTATACCCTGAAGTTGGGCTTCAATAACAACAAGGCGCGCACATCTGTTTATGAAGATCCATTGGATCCCCGGTATCTGCCGGTGGTTGTATTGGATGAGAATAATAATGTCGATTACTCCAATGATCTTAGCCAGTTGACCATTCCGAATACCGGCTACCGGGCTGGCGGCAACAGCCTCGATCACACAACTGAAGAGGCGCGCACCACCCAGATAAAGCTTGATTTTGTAAACCAGATTCATCCCTCGCACGAATTGAAATTTGGTGCGGAATATGCCCAGCATGAACTGGATCTGGATGCATTTACCTTGTTCTTCAATCGCAACACCCAGCGTTTTGAAATTCCCACCGAGGACAACAATCCGAACAACCTGTTCTTCTCCCGCTATAACCGGGAACCGAATCAGGCAGCATTTTATGTTCTGGATAAAATGGAACTGGCCAAGCGTTTTATTTTTAATGCCGGTTTCCGTTACGAATACCTTGACACTAAAGCGCTTTACAATCCGGATCTCGCCGGCACCGTCGATGATGGCGTTGACACGCCGGAATTTCTGGAAGAATCCGAACCGAAGCACCGGATCATGCCGCGGTTAAGTCTGAGCTTTCCGATTACATCCCGGGGCATTATTCGCTTCTCCTATGGTATCTTCTATCAGAACCCGACTTTCCGGAGTATCTATCGTAATCCCCGTTTCATCGATTTCGACTTCCAGATTACCCCGACGTTCGGTAACCCGAACCTGAAGCCGCAGCGCAGCGTACAATACGAAATGGGACTACAGCAGCAGCTGACGGAAGATTTCAAAATCGACCTGACCGTTTTCTATAAGG
>JAUIFT010000397.1 GCA_030430345.1 Calditrichia bacterium
CACTGCGCATGATGCGATGCATGGCACTGTTTTTCCCGGGAAAAAGACAGTTAACAAAGTGATTGGAAGTGTCGCGGTATTTCTCTACGCTTTGTTCTCCTACAAAAAATTGCTGGCAAAGCACTGGGAGCATCACCGCCATCCGGCCAGCGATCACGACCCGGATTATCATGACGGCGCGCATACTGGCTTCTGGGCCTGGTATTTCCATTTCATGAAAAGCTACCTGAGCATTCTTCAGCTAACCGGCATTACCATTGCATTTAATACCCTGCAATTTATTGCCGGCGTACCCCTGGAGAACCTGATGCTATTTTGGGTGATACCTTCCCTGATGAGTACTTTACAGCTGTTTTATTTCGGCACGTATCTACCGCACCGGCAGCCGGCGGATGGATATAGCGATCACCATCGCGCTAGCAGTAACCAATTTTCTACTTTTTGGTCTTTCATCACCTGTTATCATTTTGGCTATCATTGGGAGCACCATGAATTCCCCTATGTGCCCTGGTGGAAATTACCGGGGAAGCGGAGAGAAATTCTCGCCGAGCAACAACACTAATTTATAAGTTCAGAGTTCAGGGCTCAAAGTTCAGAGTTGTTCAATTGCGCTTCTGTTCATCTGTTTCGCCGGGGCGATCGGTCGATACCGCAACCATAATCTGCCATTTGCCATCAATCTTTTCCCAGGTTTCCAGCCAGGCAAAAACGCTATGGCCATGAACGGTTTCTCCGTTCTCGCCTTCCTGGGTTAAGCGAACGCGTTTATGAACAATTTTATAAGCCATTGTGCCATCCTGCGAAATGCGGATTTCCGGCGGGGTGATGTCTTCCCATTCAAGAAATGTGGACATATCCAGATAGGGCTGTACCCGGGCGATTGTCGCTTCGTAGCTGTTACGGGAGATGTTCCCGTTTTTGATTTGGATAATTGGATCATGAAACATTTCTGCAAACAGTCTGGCATCTTTGGTTAGGTGAGCGGTTTGCTGCTGCTTGTGCAATTTGAGTAAAATTTCCCGGTCCTGCTGCAAATCGGGACCATTTTGACAAGCGCTTAAAAGAATTACTGCAATACTGAATGTCGTTAAAAACCGAAATATCATTTCGTCTCCTGTACTTTTCATGAATTGAGGACTCCCGAGGAAAAGCAGATTCTCAATTACCATCGCGCAATTCTACTTATCGCTGATTTGGGCAGGAAGTTACAAAAATTCCCTTATTAAAATTCTTTTGAAATTGTTATCTGAAAAAGGGCAATAATTTCCTTTAGTTGTTTGCACCCCGGGGCTTTTTTCGTTAAACTTGTCCCGTAAAAACTGATCGATACAGTTAGCGGCAAAAAGGGAAAATGATATGCACTCACCGGAAATAACCCCGGAAATTATCCAGCAGCATGGCCTTACCGAAGAAGAATACGAAAAAATTAAATCAATCCTCGGCCGCACGCCCAATATTACCGAATTGGGCATCTTTTCGGTGATGTGGAGTGAACATTGCTCCTATAAAAATTCGATTGCCGAGTTGAAAAAATTGCCCCGGGACGGCGGCCGTTTGCTGGTTGGCGCCGGGGAAGAGAATGCCGGTTTGGTAGATATTGGGGATGGCCTGGCAGTCTGCTTTAAAATCGAAAGCCATAATCACCCTTCAGCGGTAGAACCTTACCAGGGCGCGGCTACTGGTGTCGGTGGTATTATGCGTGATATTTTTACCATGGGCGCCCGTCCGATTGCTGCCCTGAACTCTTTGCGCTTTGGAAAGCTAAATGATGCCCGGAACCGCTACCTGTTCGATGGTGTTGTGCGGGGAATTGCCGATTATGGGAATTGCCTGGGGATTCCAACGATTGCCGGGGAAGTTTACTTCGACAATTGTTACAGCACCAATCCCCTGGTAAATGCCATGACCGTCGGTGTTGTTAAACATGATCAAACTGCTTCCGCAATTGCGGAAGGGGAGGGATGTGCGGTGTTTATCATCGGTTCCCGCACCGGCCGTGATGGCATTCATGGGGCTACTTTTGCTTCGGAAGAATTATCGGAGGATTCCGAGGACAAGCGCCCGAATGTTCAGGTGGGCGATCCATTCGCAGAAAAATTATTGCTGGAAGCTACCCTGGAGATGATTCAGGCGGGTATTCTGGTCGGGATTCAGGATATGGGCGCTGCCGGCATCACCTGTTCCACCACGGAAATGAGCGCCAAGGGGAACAGCGGAATGGTTATCGATCTGGATAAAGTGCCGATCCGCGAAGCGGGAATGTCCGCCTACGAAATTTTACTCTCGGAATCCCAGGAAAGAATGCTGGCCGTCGTTAAGAAAGGATCTGAAGCGGATGCCTTGGCAATCTGCAAGAAATGGGATCTGGAGTGCGAAGAAATCGGGAAAGTCACCGATGAACCAACGTTGAAAATTTTCCACCAGGGAGCGCAAGTAGCGGAAATTCCGCCGCACGATTGCGTGCTTGGCGGAGGTGCGCCAGTGTATCATCGTGAGTATAAGCGCCCGGCCTATCTGGACGAAGCGCAGCGCTTTGATCCGGCCAGCTTGCCGGCGGTCGAAAATATAAAAGATGCCTTTCTGAAAGTCTTTTCCTCCTTAAATATCGTTTCCCGGCGATGGGTGTATGAGCAATATGACACCATGGTACGCTCGAATACAGCTCTCTATCCAGGTGGAGATGCCGCTGTGGTGCGTATAAAGGGCACCAATAAGGCGATTGCCGCCAAAACTGACGGGAACGGTCGTTATGTATATCTGAACCCGAGAACCGGCGGTCAGATTGCGGTTGCCGAAGCGGGACGAAATGTGGTGGCAACCGGCGGAGAGCCGCTGGCGATAACAAATTGTCTCAATTTCGGTAATCCCTATAAGCCGGAACAATTTTATCTGTTTCGGGAAGCCGTTGCCGGGATGGGAGACGCCTGCCGGGTGTTCAATACACCGGTGACCGGGGGGAATGTCAGTCTCTACAACGAAAGTCCGGAAAGTGCCGTTTACCCGACACCAACCATTGGTATGGTCGGATTGATCGAGGATATCTCCCATATCACCCCGGCATATTTTCGTGCCGCAGGGGATATGGTGTATTTGATCGGGGAAACGAAAGACGAAATTGGCGGCAGTGAATTCCTGCAGGAAGTTTTTGGTCAAGTGAGCGGCGACTGCCCCTCGCTTGACCTGGAACGGGAACATCACACCCAACAGACGGTACTGAGAGCGATCCGCAATGGACTGGTGCAGTCTGCCCATGATGTCGCAGACGGCGGTCTGGCAATTGCTTTGGCGGAATGCTGCATTGTTAACCGGAAGCAGCCACTGGGTATCCAGGCGAATATTAATATTGAAGCCAGGCGGCCGGAATGGTTCCTGTTTAGCGAAAGTCAGTCGCGCTTCATTCTTTCGGTAAAACCTGAGAACCAGGATGCAATCGAAGCTTTAATGCGCGAGAACCATCTGGAAATCACACCATTGGGGAGCGTTGGCGGCGATCGTTTTCAGGTGAATCATTTGATCGATGTTGCGCTTAGCGAATTAGATAGTATTTATTTTGATACTATCGGGAAGATGATGGATGTCTGAGTATAAATTGAAAAACGTTTGTGTTTTTTGCGCTTCCAGCAATTCCGTTGATCAGAAATATTTTCAGCTGGCCGCGGCGTTGGGGAAAAAGCTTGCTGAACAAGATTATACCCTCGTATATGGCGGCGGCAGCATTGGGCTAATGGGAGAAACCGCCCGTGCGGTGCATCGGCACGGCGGCAAGGTAATTGGCATCATTCCGAAGAAACTTTTCAATCTGGAAGTTGGGTATCAGGAATCCGACGAATTGATTGTTACCGCAGATATGCGCGAACGGAAAGCGCAGATGGAAGCCCAGGCGGATGCGTTTATTGCGCTGCCCGGCGGGTTCGGGACTTTGGAAGAGTTGCTGGAAATTATTACCGGTAAGCAATTAGCCTATCATCGCAAACCGATTGTTGTCCTGGATGCCGATGGCTTTTATACGCCTCTCGAAACACTTTTTGAGCATCTCTTTGAGACAAAATTTGCCCGGGAAACATACCGTGGCCTGTATTATTTCGCAACGTCGGTCGATGATGCGATCGCTTACCTGGAGAATTATCGGCCGGCAGATT
>JAUIFT010000398.1 GCA_030430345.1 Calditrichia bacterium
GACTCGCTAATCGCACTGGTTAACGAACAAATGGAGAAAGGCAGCGCCGCCGTTAAAGCACGCGGACGTAAGCTTCTCAAAAAGCTGTTAAAATAATTTGAATGCGGAATTTCGAATTCGCCACTCCGAAATCCGATCTCATTTGTATTTCTCCTTAAAACTCCTTAAATACTCTCACAAATTCAAAGTGACCTAAGCGAATCGAATTGAAACATGTTACGCAACCATCTCAATCAACGGGTAGAAGCAGACAAGGACTTTCGCTGGCGGGGTGGGGATGTTTCCCGGATCGAAGCGCTCAGTGATGCGGTTTTTGCGATTGCGATTGCCTTGCTGGTGGTTTCCCTGGAAGTGCCGCGTACTTTCGAAGACTTGCTGCAAACTGTGCAGGGGTTCGTCGCATTTGCCATTACCCTGACGGCGGTAATCAGTATCTGGTATGGGCATTACATCTATTTTCGCCGCTACGGATTTGAGGATGCGGTCACGATCGTTTTAAATTCCGCGCTCCTCTTCGTTGTGCTCTTTTATATCTATCCCTTAAAATTCCTGGCGACAGCCTTGATCACGCACGGCGTCCTGAAGCGTCTGATGGGATTTAACATCACCGGACAAATTTCCATAATGCCCGACCAATGGCCGACGCTGATGATTATCTACTCCGCCGGATTTATTGCCCTCTTTGTGATTTTTATGCTGCTTTATTATCATGCTTACCGGAAGCGGGCGGATTTGAATCTCAATAAAACCGAGGCTTTTCTTACTAAATCCAGTATTCGTAGCTATGGCATATTGAGTTGTTTTGGTATTGCTTCAGTAATGATCGCGGCAACTGACATTCCTTTCAACGCCTTTTGGGCAGGCATTGTTTATTGGCTGGTTGGTCCGGTAATGACGGTTTTTGGCATTAAAGCGAAGAAAAGGCTGGAAATACTGCGGGAAGAAGACGCTGCGGATGGAGAAACTTAAACGTAAATCGAAAGATTAGTCATTGCCATTTCCCCTTCAACAGGCTCAGGATAAATGGCAATAAGTCTCGTATTTTTAGGCTTTTATAAAAAAGATTCCAATTTAATAACTTTATAGATGAATGGTAGAGATGACAGACGCCTCTAAAAATATTCGTTGGTGGCCGGCAATCGGCATAATTGTATTCGCAATCGGAGGATTAATCTATTACTGGAGCGGAGATTTTCTCAACCGGCAGTTACCGGTGATGATGACCAGTGGTATTTTCCTCCTGACAATTCTTTTACTCAGCTTGTGGCTGCTGTTCTTTTCCCGCATGCCCTGGAAACAACGCTTTAAGTTTTTTGGCGGATTTGCCCTGCTGCTGCTGATTTTCTTTTCGATGTTTAAAGTCACTGGTGTTAGTGGAGATTTCGCGCCGGAATTTGAATGGCGCTGGTCGGAAGGAATTGGTGATGTTGTTGTTTCGGCAACGGAGAATGCTGCCGGAAGCACGCTTAATGAAAACTATCCGCAATTTTTAGGGCCGGACCGTAATGCGCATCTGACCAATATTACCCTGGCAGCAGATTGGGAGAAGAATCCCCCGCAAGAACGCTGGCGCCGGGAAATTGGCGCCGGTTGGTCTTCCTTTGCGATTTATGGAAGCTCGGCAATTACCCAGGAACAGCGCGGCGACAAAGAGCTCGTTGTCTGCTACGATTTAGCCAGCGGGAACCCGCGCTGGGCCCATGAAGATGAAGCGAGCTATGCGAAAATAGATCCGGGTAAAGAAACCATCTCCGGTGAAGGGCCGCGCGCCACTCCTACCATTCACGAAGGACGGGTCTACACCATGGGCGCTACCGGTATTCTCAACTGCCTGGATTTTGCCACTGGTGAAAAAATTTGGGGAATGAATGCCCTTACCGAAAATAATGCGGAGTTTAAAGAATGGGGCTTCGCCGGATCACCACTGGTTTTCGATAGCCTGGTTGTTGTCTCCGCCGGGGGCAGCGATGGCAATTCACTGGTTGCCTATCATCAGACCAGCGGTGAAAAATTGTGGAGCGGCGGTAATAGCAAAACCGGCTATAGTTCTCCGCGCCTGGAGACCATCGGGGGGATGCGGCAAATTGTCATCTTTAATTACGGAGAGGTAGCCGGCCATGATGCCCGGGATGGAAAAGTGCTCTGGACCGCCGAATGGGTGAAGGAAACCCAGCAGGTGGCTATCCCATTGGTGCTGCCGGGAGATAAATTGTTTGTCAGCAGTGGTTATGGCGCCGGCGCAAAGCTCTTTCAACTGACTCAGTCGGCAGATAGCAGCTGGTCAACGGAAGAACTTTGGAAATCACCGCGCATGAAAGCGAAGTTTACCAATGTCGTTCATCGGGATGGATACATTTACGGACTGGACGACGGCATCCTGGCCTGTATCGATGTTGCCGAAGGCAAGCGCCAATGGAAAAAAGGCCGCTATGGCCATGGCCAGTTAATAATGGTCGGCGATCACCTGCTGATTCAGTCCGAAAAAGGATTTGTTGCCCTGGTAGAAGTCAATCCGAAAACATATAACGAATTGACCCGAATAGATGCTCTCAGCAGCAAAACCTGGAATAATCCCGCCCTGGCCAGTCCATACCTGCTGGTACGAAACGATCGGGAGGCGATTTGTTTCGAATTGCCGTTAGCGGAATAAATGGGCAAATGAGCAAACTTAAGGATCAACAGTGATCACTGAAATGTTTCAACTGATCACTGACAACTGGCAACTGAACCCATCAAAAACGTTCAACGAACAGCGGATTCACCGAACTCTGAACTCTAAACATTGAACTTTGAACTCCTTCACCAACATTTCCAATAATAAAACTACCCGCCTTGGTTAAATCCTTCAAGTATGGTAAATTGAGCTCTTTTATGTAATTCTCAGCATTTAGATATAAGAATCAAAAAGAAGGAGGAGTATTGTGGCTAGTAATGCACCAGCAGACGGACGGGTCATTCGCCGTGGCCCATATCCGGAACTAACCTTACCGGCAATTCTTGTCGGTTATTTTTTAGGGGCGATTATCGCAGTAAGCATTGGATACGCCAGTTTGATCCTTGGCTTTTCTATTGAAGGATCAGAGTTGGCGGCAATCCTGGGATTTGGGATACTGCGCGGAATGATGCGCCGAAACAGTATTATCGAAAATAATATTAACCAGACGATTGCCTCCGGTGTAAATGGCGCATCCGCAGGAATGATGTTTTCCGTGCCAGCGTTGTTTATTCTCGGGGAAACCAGTTTTAATCCGGTGCTGATGGTTTTTGGCTGTATCGCCGGCGCCGTGCTCGGTATCGCCTTCATTATTCCCCTTCGCAAGCAGATGATCGACTTTGAACGCCTCACTTATCCCGGCGGTGTTGCCGTTGCAGCTATTCTGAAATCGCCCGGCGCCGGACTGACCAAGGCAAAATTGATGATTGCCGCGGCATTGTTCAGCGGCGTTATCCATTTAATTAGTTTAGCTACCGGATTTGGTTACTGGGGGCTGGGCGCCCAAATCGGTTTACCGAGCTATCTCAATGTCACCCTTTATGTTTCCCTGTTAACTGTCGGTGTCGCTTACATTGCCGGAAAAGGAGGCTTCTTTTTCATTATCGGCGGATATGTCTGTTACTTCTTTCTGGCGCCGTTACTGGCTGCGCAGGGATTGA
The DNA here is from genome assembly GCA_030430345.1 of Calditrichia bacterium. Next base: position 3,655 of record JAUIFT010000398.1, read on the forward strand.
TTCCTGCGGACATTAATCCGGATTCATTGCGGGTAGATCTCTTTCGTCCGGTCGGTATCGGGATGTTGATTGGTGGTGCGATAATGGGGATTGTGCTGGCACTGCCGCTAATCCTAAGCGCGGTGAAAAGCATGCAGAATGCCGCCAAAACCAAGTCGGCGCTTTCCGCGGACGAAATGCCCATCAAGCTGCTTTACATCGCGATTGGCGGCGCCGCCGCGCTACTTTTTGCGATTGCGATAATGTCTACCGAAGAAGTTGGCTTCACGCGCGGCATTCTGATGGCGCTCCTCGGCACCCTCTGGATTTGGATGGCCGGGGTGATCCTCTCCGAATGTATCGGGCGCACCAACTGGTCGCCACTCAGTGGTATGACCCTCATCGCAATTACCATTATGATTTTCATCGCCAGTGGTATTGGGGACAGTGCGGCAATTATTTCTTCGGTAATGGTCGGGGCGGCCGCCTGCGTGGCAATGGCC
>JAUIFT010000399.1 GCA_030430345.1 Calditrichia bacterium
CATATACCCGCCAGTAAGATGATACCCCTGTGGATTGCTGTCGCTGATGCCAAATCGATCATCAGCTAATTTGCTGTAAATGTATTCCCCCGCCAGAAGTATTTTCTCTATTTCAAGTCTTAAATCGATTCCCAGCAGGGTGCGTTCGCCGCTAAATCTTTCAGAAATTACAATAACTGCATCATCTTTACTAAAAGCGGCATTTACACCTGCGTCTAATTGACCATTTGTTAATTCCGCTTTTATCCCGAGGCGGCCGGCAAACATAAAATCATTATTATCATTATTATTGCCGGCAAAACCGTTGCCGTTAAATATGCCGCCGTCAAAATTTAATACGCCGATTTTATGACTGATCTGCATACCGATTTGCCTGCCGGGCGCCAGTGCGGAAACTACCTGCGAACGGTTCACCATGTCAATCGATGCCGCGCCGGTCAAAAATTCTTTGCTAAACGGGGCCTTAAAAAGACCGGCATGAAAAGTGGTGTTTTCCGCAAACCGTAAATATATTTTCGCATCTAAAACAGAAGTGGTATTGATAAAATTTGTGCGCAATAAATACCCGAACTGCTTGTCCAACTCACCGGAAAGAACCAGGCGCATATTCGATATATTAAAACCATTATTGCCCGGGAAGGTGCGCTGAATCTGACCATCGGCGACCACCTGAAGTACAAATCCTAAACTCAGATAGGGTTTCTGAAAAGTGTCCCGCAATTTATCCGCGATCGGTTCTTCTTCTGTATCAGCAAATAATGGCGAAACCGTAAAAATTAGAAGCAGAATAAACCATCTTAATATTGAAGTTGCCATTTTCCTATTCCTTCAGTTGAGTGATTACTAAATTTGTGTGTACTGACGCTTTAACAAGATATTTGGTCACGTATAAAATTAGAAACATGCTTTATCAAACGGAGATGAAGATATTTTGAAAATGAGCTCGTGTCGTCGCTGCCCCGTAGCACTCCTTGCGATGACGATTCAGAATATATTCAAAATTGCGGAAATAACAAACCGGATGAGCAGCACCGTTACTACAAACTCCGAACTCTAAACTTTGAATGCTGAACGCTGAACTTTACTTCCCCTAACTCCCTGATTTTCCCTGATTTTAACTCATTTCTCCCATTTGTTACATAGATGTTACATAGCGATGATTTAGCTGGTACATCTCCCCACTATATTAAATTCAGAAATTAAACTTAGCATTCAAAACGTTCAATATATACTGAGGAGTAACCTATGAAAAAGTTATCTGTATTATTTGCCGCATTAATTACCATGATGATGTTGAACACCAACGCATCCGCCCAAAAAATCGAACAATTCCTGAGCACTTTGAAAGTAGGTGACTGGGTAGAGCTGGAAGGGTTGCCGCAGCGTGACTTGTCTGTAATTGTCGACGAGATCGAAGTTGTTCGTGGCGAAATGGAAGATGATGATTATGAAATAGCTGGCTTGATTAATCGCGTTTCCTTGAAAGAGCGTACCATTTACATGGTTAACTTGCCGATTAAACTGGCGAAAGATGCCGAGTATGATGAAGATGGAGGCAGCCTTAAATCTTTCTCCGACATCAAAGCTGGTTTGTATGTCGAAGTTGAAGGTACTTATCTCCGTGACGGCGTTTTTATGGGCGACGAAATCGCTGTTGAGGATTTTAAAGAAGATGAAAAACACATGGTAGACTGGACCGGTAAAGTAGAAGCGATAGATCCCCAGGGAAAAACAATTACCGTTTTCGGACATGTGCTCACTTTTACCGAACAAACCAAATTCAAGTCTTATAATTAATCTTCACGGTTTTCATATCACCACTATCTTATGAAATCTACGGATAGTGGTGATTCCGTTTTTAAACAATTAACTAACAATCAAAATAGATGGATCTGAGGCGAGAGAATGAAGGGCAGTCTGGTTGCAAGAATTATAAATAGCTTATTATTGCTGACGTTAGTCGCGATGGGCGGTGAATGGGGAAAAGAAGAAGCGCTGGTTAAGAAATATGTGCCGGAAAAGATTGTGCTGACAGATGCGGCCATAGAAAATTTACTACAGCAGCCGTTGACATTAAATGACTGTGTTGCTATCGCATTAAAAAACAACGTTTTATTGCAGATAGACCGCCTGGAGTATAACCGGGTATATTATTCGAAATGGGGCACCCGGCAGAGCTTGTTGCCCAGCTTGTCTATGAATGTTCAACGGAGCGAAGCTGCTGATCTGGACTCGCTCACCAGCAGGGAAGTTAACCGCACCTTTGATGATGAAGTAAGTATTTCGCTATCGGAAAGAATGCCTTTGGGAGGGTCTATTTCTTTCACCCGCCGGTTGGCCTGGGCAACTAATGGAAATACCCGCCTCACCGATAATCCTGGCCGGGAATGGACAATTTCTTTCACTCAGCCATTGTTAAAAGGATTTGGTTATTCCGTCGCATATAGTGATGTAAAATTAGCGAATCTCGATTATCGCATCGAACAATATCGTCTTCAGAATGCAATTCTCAGCACTATTTTCCTGGTTAAAGAAGCCTACTTCAACGTGCTTCAGCAACAAAAGCAAGTAGCAGTGACGGAGTCCGCGATCGAACGAGACCGGAAGCTGAAAGAACTTTCCCAGGCAAAAGTGGATGCGAAGATCGCTACGAGAAGAGACGTTTTAAGTGCGGAAATTATTCTTCAGCAGGATTTTGCCGAATTAGTAAATGCACAAACCGAACTGGCGACCAGCCTGGATCAATTGAAAAATGTGCTCGGCATATCTATTGACGGGGAAATCGAGTTGCTGCAGAAAAATATCGAATTTACACCGTTAGTAATCGAAGAGGACAACTGGATGCAACGGGCCCTGGAAAATAACATGACCCTGAAGCAGCTTGAAGCTTCGTTGGAGCGGATAAAATTTGAGCAGAAATTGAGCGGGAATAGCCGTATGCCGGATATCTACATGGAAGGCACTTACTCAGCGCTGGATGACCAGGATCTACAAGACAGCAGAACCCGGAACTGGACCGGTCGCGTTCGTCTCAGCTATCCGCTTTTCAATTTTAGCGGGAGAGCTTCTCATCGCCGGGCGACTTTGGCCTCTGAGCAAGCGGAAAAGAATCTGGAAGATAATCGCCGTTTCGTAATAATTACCGTGCGGGAAATTACCCGTAACTTAAAGAATAGTCAGCAGCGCCTCGATATCTTGCTGAAAAATATTGATGCTTCAAAAGAAAAAGTAACCTTTGCAAATACGATGTTTAACCTGGGAAAAGCGGATAATAAGGATATTACCGATGCCCAGGAAGACCTTCTGGCGGCCGAAGTAGATTATGTTTCGGAACTTGCCATTTACTATATAGAGCAGGCCCGCCTGGAAGAATTGTTAGGTGGCTATCCAATTATTAACCAATAAAATATCTGGCGAGAGTGTATTATGGAAAAAGAAGCCAAAAACAACACGAAAATGTATATGGCAATAGGTGCCGGCGTTGTGCTCCTGTTAGCCTGGATGTTAATGACTTCTTCCGGCAATAGTGAATTGCGGGAATTATTAACCACCGAAGTTAAGCGTGGTGATTTAAAGATCACCGTTAATGAATTTGGCGAACTGGTTGCATTAAATCAGGCAACAGTGAGCGCAATTAATGACAAGCAAATCCTCTATATGGCCCCGGAAGGATCCTGGGTAGAAAAAGGGGATACGGTTGTCATTTTTGAATCGGAAAAATATAAGCTCTATGCGGAAGAGGCCGGATCTGCCGTAAAAGTAGCGCAGGCGGAATACCAGAAAGCCCTGAATGAGCTGGAAGCACAGCGTGCCAAGGAAGAGGCTGCGAAGAAAGAGTACCAGTCTTTAGCAGAATTGGCGAAGAAAGGGTTTGTGGTAGAAAGTGAATCCGAGCAGGCGCGTCTGGCCTGGCTGGAGCAGCAGGCAAAATCAAAGTCTTTCTTTAACGTGGTCAGCGCTCGCGAAGCCGATGTAGATAAAGCCATGAGCGGACAGCGTAATCAGCTTCGGAAATTACGTTCTACGGTAATGCTCGCCCCGCGGGACGGCGTTGTGGTCTATGCGACCGTCGGTAGTGGAACGCAGCGGCGGAAAATGCAGGTAGGAATGGTACCCTTCGAAGGACAGGAC
>JAUIFT010000400.1 GCA_030430345.1 Calditrichia bacterium
CTGATAGAAGCGATCGAAAATGAAAGGGAGCGCTTCCGGAGAGATGCCTTTGCCGGTATCCCGCAGTTGAATGGCCAGCATTTCATGGCCAGAATCCGCCTGGCAGTCCACCTGAAAATAAATGTCACCCGGCCGGATTTTCCGACCGGGCTGATAACCGGTGAAGCTTAGTCGATATTTTCCAGCACTTCATCAATGCGATGCAGTGCCCAATGCACATCTTCCTCTGTAATAATCAGCGGAGGCGCAAAACGGATAATATCACCGTGGGTCGGTTTAGCCAGCAGGCCATTTTCTTTCAACGCAACACAAACATCCCAGGCAGTTTTGCCGCTGGGCGTCGGTTTGATAATGATTGCGTTCAACAAACCTTTACCACGCACTTTTGTTACCAGATCATTTTTATCAGCAATTTTCTGCATTTCGGAGCGGAAGAGCTTGCCAAGGCGGTCGGCATTTTCCGCAAGGTTTTCATCTACCAGAATTTCCAGTGCAGCCATGGCTACTTTGCAAGCCAGCGGATTACCACCGAAGGTAGATCCATGTTCGCCCGGTTTAATGCAGAGCATAATTTCATCATTCGCTAAAATTGCAGACACCGGCAGAACGCCTCCGGAAAGGGCTTTTCCGAGAATTAGAATATCCGGCTTTACATTCTCATGGTCGGATGCCAACATACGCCCGGTGCGGGCCAGGCCGGTTTGGACTTCGTCGCAAACGAGTAAGACATTATTGGCTTTGCAAATTTCGGCGACTTTGCTCAGGTAGCCTTCATCAGGTACATTTACCCCTGCTTCTCCCTGAATCGGCTCTACAATAAATGCGGCAACATTGGGATCAGATACTGCTTTTTCCAATGCAGCGGTGTCATTATAAGGAATGATCTCGTATCCCGGCATGAACGGTCCAAACCCTACCCGGCAATCCGGATCGGTTGACGCAGAAATGACCCCGACAGTTCTACCGTGAAAATTACCATCGGCAAAGATAATCTTTGCCTGGTTCTCCTCCACACCTTTAACAGTATATGCCCATTTTCTCGCCAGCTTAATTGCTGTTTCGACACCTTCTACCCCGGTATTCATCGGCAGCACCTTATCGAAACCGAACAGATCAGTGATATATTTTTCATATTCACCCAAAACACTATTATAGAAAGCACGTGATGTCAGGGTCAGTTTCTGCGCCTGATCCGTCAACGCCTTAATAATTTTAGGATGACAATGCCCCTGGTTGACCGCGGAATACGCGGACAGAAAATCCATATATTTTTTCCCCTCAACATCCCAGACCCACTGGCCTTCCCCACGGTCGATCACGACACCCAGCGGATGGTAATTATGCGCGCCATAGCGATCTTCCATATTAATGTAATCCTGGGTTTTCATACGCTCGGCGACTCCCAAATAATCGTGGTTGCTCATTTGGCACCTCCACAAAATAGAGTAAAAAATTGATGGTTTATAAAGTTTACCCTACAACATAGCGATTATTCGCAATGAAGACAACTGGATTTTTTTCAACAAAACACACAGTATTTTGACAATACATCAAAACAAGCAGGAAAATTCTGACAATAGTTTCTTCAAATGTTCAATTCACTGACAAAAAAGCTTTTGCACTTGCTTCAGATAAGAAGAGTTGTGGCTAAGCAACTCTTCTTATAAGATTTTTAGATATTAAAGCTTTATTTCGCTCATCAGGTTACGAACGGCACTGGCTGAATTTTCCAGCATGTCTTTTTCGGTATCATTCAACTTCAGTTCGTAAACCTTCTCTACGCCGGTTTTACCAATCTTTACCGGAACGCCCATAAACATATCGTTATAGCCAAATTCACCGGTCAGGTAAGCAGCGCAAGGCAAAATTCGTTTCTTATCTTTTACAATCGACTCAACCATCTCAATAACGGCTGCGGAGGTTGCATAGTATGCACTGCCGGTTTTCAACAGATTAACAATCTCTCCCCCACCCTTACGGGTTCTTTCAACGATTGCATCAATTCTTTCCTGGCTTAACAGTTCTGGTAATGGAATACCACCAACCATAGTATAGCGTGGTAACGGGACCATGGTATCGCCATGACCACCAAGCACCAGTGCCTGAATGTCTTTAGTGGAAACACCAAGTTCCAAAGCGATAAAAGAACGATAGCGGGCGGTATCAAGAACACCAGCCATGCCAAATACCCGGTTGGTCGGAAAGCCGGAAACTTTGAAAGCAGTATAAACCATCGCATCCAGCGGATTAGAAACAATGATCAAAATAGCATTCGGGGAATTTTCAACAACTTGTTCGGTTACACTTTTTACAATGGCAACATTCTTGGTAAGTAAATCATCGCGGGACATACCTGGCTTCCGCGGCAGGCCGGCAGTAATAACAACGATATCAGAATCTTTCGTATCTTTATAATCGTTAGTGCCTACAATATGACAGTCGCTGCCGATGCAGGGCATCGATTCCCACATATCCAGCGCTTTTCCTTGCGGAGTACCTTCAACAATATCCAATAATACACATTCATTTGCCAGTTCCATGTCAGCAATTCGCTGGGCAGTGGTTGCCCCGACATTACCTGCACCAATCACCGTAATTTTCATAACAGCCTCCTATATTTTAAGATCATAAATTTTCACCCAAAATAAGCATCAGCGACCGATCGTTCAATGTTAAAAAGTTTTATTTTTCTATTAACGATATCAGACCGATTGAGAATAGAAATTTAATCAACGCAGGAAAATAATAGCAAATCGGACTTATTCTATGCGGGAAGATTTATTATATTGCATAAACACTTAAAATACGACTCAGGCAGGAAGGAATAAAAGAACAGCCTTCAATAAAACTTGAAGACTGCTCGGTAACTTTTCCAGATTTTAAAATTTACTGGATATCAATTAGTTCCAGTTCAAAAATCAGGGTTTTACCAGCAAGCGGATGATTTGCATCGACTTCGATCGCTTTTTGATCTACGCGGGTAATTTGCACTTCGATAATCTGCCCTTCCCGGGTGGGAATTTTCATCATATTACCAGCTTTCGGTTTAATATCCGGGGGCAGATGTGAGCGGGGAATTTCCATTACCAGCTCTTCATTGCGGTGGCCATAACCCTTTTCCGGAGAAATATCAAGGGTCTTCTTGTCGCCCGTTTTCATACCAACCACGCCGTCCTCAAATCCACTGATAACCATCCCTTTTCCCACGACAAAATTAAAAGGTTCTCCACGTTCACGGGAAGAGTCAAATACAGTGCCATCAGCGAGTTTGCCAATGTAATGTAGTTTTACCTTATCACCTTTCTTAACTGTTGCCATTCATTCTCCTTAAAGTGTTTTTTAAAACGTATTTCCCGAAAAAATTTCAATACTAGGCCAGTAAGATATCATCATGAATGTCCGGTGTGTCCAGGCGAACCTGGAGGTATATAAAAAATTCCTCAACACTTTTTACCCGCGGCCCTTTCCAGGATTTATTCCAGGGTTGGTCCAGGCAAACCGCTATGCGGCCACTTTTTTCAAATGGGATGAGGTTTTCCAGTGCATCGTCGAGGAGGGCAACACCGTCTAGACGGCTTTTATGATGACTGATATGAATTTCACTGGCTGGCACCCGATGTTCTCCCAACCAACGAAACGTTGGATAGCGGCCTTCCGGCGGTTGCGCAGTCGCAATAACGATTTCGAACTGCCCTTCCCATTTATGCAAACTATCGATTGCCTCGGGAAAGGCCGGCGCATTGACTAAAATATCCTCGGCAAACCGTTCGTTCGGTCTGCTCCTCATCAATCGCAAATGCCCACCCGGGGTCTCCCGTCCGCTGGGAGCTTGCCGAGCGCAACCCGCCGCTCCAGGAAGTCGCGTGCCAGTTGCTCACGCTGCTTTGTGTCGAATTCATCCGACAGATAGAGCTCCTTGTGCGGATGAGACTCACAGAGTTTGTCAAACCCGGTGGGGCAATTCGTCAGTCGCTTGCGTTTGCACTTCGGCAGGCCAGGCGGAACGCTCGGGCAGGACGCGCCCTCGTAGCTGTCGTGGCACATGGTGATGTCCTGGTACGGCGTGCTCGCCGAAGCCCAATCGCACCGGCAGCCGCTTGGAGGCTGCGGAATCTCCGGGA
>JAUIFT010000401.1 GCA_030430345.1 Calditrichia bacterium
TGCATTAATAGCGACTAAGGAAAACCGATTCAGATGACTGCTAAAAAATGGTATTCGATCGGCATGTTCGTTTCAGGTATTATCATTGAACTATTTCTGTTTACCCTATTTCCGGATGCCGGCCTCGGTCAGTTGATAACCGTGCCCATTGTCCTTGTCTTCAGTTTTCTTATTGCGGTTGCATTCTATTTTCTCTCAAAAAAAGTGACCGGGAAGGCGTTATTAGCATTAATATTTATTGTCTCAATTTCACTGATTTTCATTCTTGCCTATAACATTCACCCATCGCAGGAAAGTGACCGTACCCTGCAAAACGAAATTGCGGCAGCACGGGATAGCTATTCAAATTATGCTGACTTATCCTATGCCGACATCTTTGAAATCAACCATCCCTATGCGCGAAATGCGAAGCGGATCGCCGCACTCCACAAGTTTCGTGATCAATTGCCGGATTCCGCCCTAAAGCTGGAATATTATCAGTTGGATGATGATTACCAGTTTGTTTTTCGGGAAGAGTTTTACCTGGCATTTAAGGAAGGTCAAATCCATTCAAATCGTCAAATGCTTTCCCTCCAAGAAACCTTGCAAGATACCCTCTTTATAGCCGATACTTTACATAACCGCCCGTTAACATTTGTCGTTTATTCGCAGAAAGAATATCATCGTAAGGCAGTCGAAATTCGCCATTCCGATCGCGATCTGAAAATTTTTTCCCGGGAAATCTCCCTGCAGCCAATCGGCACTTTGCATCGCTGGTATTATTCCATCTTGGATTGGTTGAAATAGCCGGAGTATCGATGAAACGATCTGTACTGATCCTTGTTCTACTAACGCTAATCATTGCCGGCTGCGGCTCCGATATGCCGAAGAAAGCAGCACTAAAATTATACGTGCTTAATGGCGGCCGTTTAAATTTCGATACCCTGACCCCTTTTTTCGGCATCGCTGATGATGAAACCGCCGTTCGGGAGTTCATCGTGCCTTGTTATCTGATTGTTCATGAACAGGGGATGTTGCTCTGGGAAGGGGGGCTGCCCTCATCACTGGCTGAAACTGAGGGCTGGCAGGAAATGAGCGGTGGCTGGCGAATGCGCCTGGATGCGACCATCGGGGAACAGTTAAAGCCACTGGGTATCTCGTTGGCTGATATCGACTACCTGGCGTTCTCTCATTTTCATTTTGACCACATCGGCATTGCCAATGAAGTAAAAAATGCAAGGCCAATTCTGCGAAATATCCAATATGAAACTGCCTTCGCGGACAGTGTCACCGTGCCGGGATTTTCCCCGGAGCTTTATAGTACCCTCGACCGTCCGGAGAAAATTATCATCGAGGGAGAATATGATCTGTTTGGCGACGGGCGCGTGCGGCTTATTCCGGCGCCCGGTCATACCCCGGGGCATCAGGTGCTTTTTCTCGATCTGGAAGACAGCGGACCGATACTGCTTTCCGGCGACCTTTTTGTGCTTCGTGTGGGGCGGGAGCAGGGGCGCACATTGACCTGCGATATGGATACCACTACCAGCCGTCAATCGATGGCGCAGATTGACAAACTGCTCAAAGTATCGGAAGCCAGCCTGTGGATCGGCCATGATTATGAGCATTATCAGAAATTGAAGAAACCGCCATTATTTTATCGTTAGATTTTATTTCATAATTTGTTTTAAGCTGTTGATTTAAATTTGTTTGTGTGATGTGCCTGGAGATTTGAAGTTCGCTTGACTCAGCGAAGATAATGTAAAAATAGTATAGACATTTTGGATTGAAGCGAAGCAAACAGAAGTCTGATTGATGGAAGTAATGATGAAAAAGATAAAATTTGAAAATTGGACAAAATATGGATTTGAATTTTTATCAATTTTTATTGCTGTTATTTCTGCATTTGCCTTGAATAATTGGAATGAAAACAGAAGGGATGCACATTCTGAAAACAAAATCCTCATAGAAATATCAAATGGACTGGAAAAAGATTTAAGCGATATCAAATTGAATAAAGGTGGGCATGAGTCGGGCATTATTGCCTGTAAGTTCTTCCGGGAAGCATTTGCTGGTAAAACAGTAAAAGTTGATTCATTGTTGATTCATTATTTCAATCTTACCCGGGATTTTGTGTCTATTCAAAATATCGCCGGATATGAGACATTGAAATCCAAAGGACTGGAGTTGATTAAAAATGACTCGTTAAGGCTTAAAATAATCTCTCTTTACGAATACGATTACAACACCTTACGAAAATTGGAAGAAGAGTATTCCGAGATGCAATTCCAGGAAAGTTATTTTAAGGAAATTAATGAAGTATTAGCGCCACATTTTAAAACTGATGAAAACGGAATGATCATTGGCATCGATTTGCCGCTTAAATTGCCGGAAATAAAAAGGAATAAGCTACTGTTGTATTTATGGAAAATTCAGTCAAACAGAATCTTTATCCTGCAATTTTATACCGAAATTGAAAAGAAAATAAATAATGTCAGAGAAAATATTGATCATGAAATAAGCCGTTAATCTACCAGGTAAAAAAACATATGAAACCGGTTTTCTTTGTTCTCTTCTTTCTACTGCTGCCCGGCATTTTGCTTGCGCAGGAAATTGCCATAACCATCGATGATGCCCCCCGGAAGGATTCAAAATTGTTCAGCGGCGTGGAAAGAACCGCAAAGCTGATCGAAAATCTACAGCAAGCCGGGGTCAGCGATGCGCTCTTTTTTGTCACCACACAGAATGTTGACTCCCTCTCCCGGAAGCGGCTGGACGCATACACCGCTGCCGGTTTCCACCTTGCCAATCATAGTCATAGTCATCTGTCTATCAACAGGGTAGCACTCGATACTTACCTGGCGGACATCGACCGGGCCCATGAGATTTTGACGACATTTGCTAACTTTCTGCCGTTTTTCCGCCACCCATTCCTGCATCACGGCCGACCACGGGAAGTTCGTAATAGGATACGCAGCCACATCCGAATGTTGGGATACCAGGTTGGCTATGTAACAATCGATAATTATGAATGGTATATGGACGCTTTGCTACAAAAGGCGATAGCGGAAGGGAGGCAGGTCGATTATGATAAATTGAGATCTGTTTATATGGAAGTACTCTGGGAAGCGATACAGTTCTACGATGAGATCGCCCGGGAGCAGTTGGGCCGTTCTCCGAAGCATGTGCTGCTGCTGCATGAAAACGATATTACCGCCCTCTTTATCGGCGATCTGGTGCGTCACCTTCGTTCGCATGGCTGGCGCATCATCTCTCCGCAGGAGGCCTATACCGATCCCATTGCGATGGCCATCCCGGATGTGCTCTTTAACGGACAGGGGCGTGTCGCCGCCATTGCCCGCAGTAAGGGGCAGAAACGCCGCGATCTGATTCACATTTCCGAAGATGAAGCTTATCTCGACAAATTATTCGCCGAAAGAGCGGTTTTTCATTAAGTCATATATAGCGTTGAAGGTGTAGTGTTTAATACAAGTAACTTTCCAATGATGGACAAGACTAATATTAACGGAAGGTTTTAATGAAAACGATACAGAAAATATTTCTCATACTAATTATGCTAACTACGATTACTGTATCCCAAACTGCTGCCGATACTGTTGCAGTCCTCAAAACGCTGGAATCCTGGAATCGCGGGTGGGCGGAAAGGGATGTTGATCTGGCAATCGAAGCCTATTCGGAGGATACCGACTGGACGAACGCATTTGGCGATCGCTTCCAGGGAAAAGCCGCGCTAAAAAAGGGATTGACCTTTATTTTTAGCCTGGATTTTGTGATGGCCGGGAATTCCGGCGGCAACGAATTCAGTGATGTCACTTTTCTCGCAGCGGATATCGCCCTGATTCGCAGTAAACTGGTGCGGGTAGGTCAATTAAGATCTTCCGGGGAGAAAATGCCCGATCGTCATATCAATCACCTGCGCGTCCTCCACCGGCGGGATGGCGATTGGCAGATTGTCAGTCATATGATCTCCCAGGCTCACCCAAAACGCTAAATCATCAAATTCACATAAATATGAGCAGTTGGCAGTGAAAATCTAATACTGCGCACTGCCACTGGAGATTTTACTCCGCGACTGTCATGCCATTAT
>JAUIFT010000402.1 GCA_030430345.1 Calditrichia bacterium
TTGACGCTGAGATTTTTGCCGGCCATTTCATTGAAAGGCGTTATTGCCAGTTCGAGCAATCCAAGCGCGAGCAGCATCGCCAGGGAAACCGATAATACCGCCTCGCCGAGAAACTGGCTGATCAGGCGGCCGCGCACTGCCCCCAGCACTTTCCGGATGCCGACTTCCCGGGCGCGATTGGCAAATCCCGCCGTTGCCAAATTCATGTAGTTGATGCAGGCAATCAAAAGCACAAAAAAAGCGATGGCGGAAAAAGCGTAGACATAATCGACGTTACCGATCGGTCCAATAAAGTTGCCAATATCAGCGGAATGAAGGTGGATGTCCGTTAACGGCTGCAGTTCGAATTGCCAGTAGTTGCCGGCGGCGGAGAATTTATCCAACGGAAACCCGATGCGGCGAAACGCATTACCGGCGTGTTTTTGCACCAGGGCAGGAATTTGGGCGTCAATATTTTCCGATGCTTCCCCCGGTTGCAGCCTCACGTAGGTAACCATCTGGCACCACACCCAGCTCCAGCTAAACCGTTCTACTAGTGGGTGCGACGGAATAGATGTGAGCATCTCATATTGAAAGTGGGAATTACGTGGCGCGTCTTCGAGAATCCCGGTTACAGAGAAAGCGGTTTGTTCATCTCCGACCAGTAAGGTTTTGCCGATGGGCGCTTCGTTCTTAAAATACTTTTCCGCGGCAGATTGACTCAGCACCAGTTTGTACGGGCCATCCAGACAGGTCGCCGGGTCGCCGGCAAGCAGATTCAAACTAAAAAATGAGAAGAAGTTTTTATCCACTGCCAGAATAGCGGATTCATTGAAGAATTGATTATCCCGCCCGACGATCAACGCTCCAGGCGGATAAATCCGGGTAGCGTCAACTAATTGCGGAAATTCGCTGAGCAGTGTTTCTGCCAGAGGCGGCGGTGATGTCGGTCCTTTCCCGGCATCTTCTCCCCAGCTGTATACCAGATTCGCGCGGTAAATATCGGCGCTGTTTTCGTGAAAACGGTCGTAACTCAATTCATCGCTTACCCAAAAGAGAATTAGCAAACAGCAGGCAATGCCCACCGCCAAACCAATAATATTCAACACAGAATAAGAAAGCTTGTTGCGATAATTTCGAACGAAAACCAGAAAATAATTCCTTAGCATGTAGATCTCCTCAGGATAAATTCATCTGAACTTAAGAGAAGTTTTCAAAAAACATGCCAGCTTTAGAAGGCTGTTTTTATTAGGAATAATCGCTGCAGTCCGGAAGAAGTACCCGTTTTTATAACATTGGTGTTCGTTGGTGGACAATTGACTGCAGTGGCGGTGGAAAGGATCAACGAACAACCATTAACGGTCAACCCGGTCTTTCATCTGAACAGAAAGGATTTTAATCCGTGGTTCCAAATATTGCCCGCCGTCGGCGGGTTGCTGGTGTATTTGCCGAACAACATGCATCCCGGCGACCACTTTTCCGAAAGATGCAAATCCCTGTCCGTCCGGATTGCGCTTGCCTCCGTAATCCAGCTCTGGTTGATCTCCCACACAGATAAAAAATTCGCAGGTCGCTGTTCCCGGTTCCACCCGGGCCATGGAGATCACCCCATCTTTGTGAAGGATGCCGGTTTTCTTGGTAGATTCATGAATTATTGGTGCCAGACGCCGGGGATGATCGTCATCGAAAGTGCCGCCCTGAATAACAGCAATTTTGACGTCATTACCGGGTTGATTATCGGCGCGGACCGTCCGGTAAAAAGTGGCGCCCTGCAGGCGATCTTCATGAATGTATCGCAAAAAATTATTGGCTGTAATCGGCGCTTTGTCAGGATATACTTCAACGACGATTTCCCCCAGCTCAGTCTCAAGGACAAATTGCGGGTAGGTTTGTTGGCAGGCATTGATAAAACAGCTCAGGAAAATTATAAAGAGTAGTCTGGCTAATGGTTTCATCCGCATTCCTAAATTCAAATGATCTGGTCGGTTTTTTGTTAAATATATCGGCGTGTATCCAAAAAAACAAAATTGCTATTTGAGATATGCGGAGAATGGTAAGGGTCAGGACGGAAAGGATCGGCACTGTGAACTCAGGAGCCCTTGCCCATTTGCAAATTTGCAAATGGGCAAAGCGTACAGAGAAAGGTCAGCGATTTTGATGTTGCATCAATATTTTGCCTGCTTTTTTGATTTTCTTTAACTCCGCGCATTTTGAGGTTTGCGAATGGAATTAAGGATGCTTATCTTCTTTTTTTGCGCCATGTTGTATTCGAAGAATTATCAATAGTTACTTTATCCCCGGAATAAAGCTGCCAGAGACTAAATTTAGCAATGATAGAAAAAGTTAAAAATACCCCATCTTCCGAAGACGCACTTGACAGCTTGCGCCGGGAGATGGATGAACTGACTGCCCGGGTCGCCGCGCTTTCCAGCCTGATCGAAGTGGGCATGATTATCAGTTCCGCCCGCCGCCTGGACGAAGTGCTGCGGCTCGTTATGCAGAAAGCGCACAAGGTAATGGGCGCGGAAGCCTGTTCGATTCTGATCATTAATGAAACGAAGAAAGTATTTCAAATTCCCGTCGCACTGGGCGAGGCCAGCGAAAAGTTTAAGACGATTGAAATTCCCATGGATGCCGGTATCGCCGGCTGGGTTGTCAAACATGGCCAACCACAGATTATTCCCGATGCTTACAAAGATCCTCGCTTTAATCCTTCCGTTGATGAAGAAACCGGCTTCGTCACCCGCTCGATTCTCGCGGCGCCACTCATGGTCCGGGATAAACTTATTGGCGTTGCCGAAGTCATCAATCGCACAGATGGCAAGCCGTTTAATGAAGAAGACCTCGACCTTTTTCTCGCTTTTTGCCGGCAGGTGGCGCTGGCGATCGAGAATGCCCGCATCCACGAACTGGAACTGGAACAGCAGCGGTTGGAGCAACAACTGGAAGCAG
The DNA here is from genome assembly GCA_030430345.1 of Calditrichia bacterium. The sequence continues at coordinate 2,932 of JAUIFT010000402.1, forward strand.
CAAAATTTATCCAGGAAAGTTTTCTGCCGGAATCATTCCCGGTATCCGCTGAAAAGAAATTCAGCGTAGCGGCGAAGAGCATGCCGGCCGCTTCCGTTGGCGGAGACATTTACGATTTCGTCACTTTTGATGATGATACGCTGGGAATTTCCGTCGGCGATGTTTCCGGCAAAGGCATTCCGGCAGCGCTCTTTATGGCCCGTCTGGTTAGCGATTTCCGCCTTTACAGCCAAATCTATCCGGCCCCGGAAAAACTACTAAAAACCTTGAACAAGGCAATTGCCGAACGCAGTCGGCGGGGGATGTTCATTACGTTTACTTACGGTGTTCTCGATGCGGAAGCGGGTTTGTTTCAGTATGCCAGCGCCGGTCACCTGCCGCTGATACGCTTTAGCCCCGGCAGCGACACCATTGATATTCCTGAAGCGGGTCCCGGCATTCCCCTGGGCATTTCTCCGGCAGCTTCTTTTTCCCAGCAAACGCTACAGCTCTATCCCAATGATTGCCTGATTATGGTTACGGATGGCGTCGTTGAAGCAAAGAACAGCGAGGGAGAAGCGTATTCTTTCGAACGCCTGAAGAAAACCATCATCACTGCTGAAGCAAAAACCTGCGAAGGCATCCTCGATGCGATCATTGATGATTTACAGCTATTTTCCAAAGATGCATCCCAGCATGATGATATCACTATTGTAGTATTGAAGTGGCAATGATATATTAGGGGCATAAAATCCCGTATTCGTTTACCCGGTTCGGAGACGACTGCTTTGAGTAATGCATTCGAAATCAAAATTCCCAGCGATCCAAAATTCGCCAAAATTATCCGCTGTGGGGTTCAGCATAGTGCCCAGGTAACTGGTTTTACCGAGTCGGAATGTCAGGCGATCACCCTCGCGGTCGATGAGGCGGTAACGAACATTATTCGCCACGCTTACCAGGGTGATTCTAACCAGGAAATTACCGCGGAATGCCGTTTACTTGATGACGGGCTGGAAATAGTTCTTAAGGATAACGGTAAATCCGCAGATGCATCGCAAATGCAATCGCGACCGCTGGATGAGGTGCGCCCCGGGGGACTGGGCGTTCATTTCATGAAAACGATTATGGATATTGTCGATTACAAATCATCACCGGAAAACGGTAATCAGTT
>JAUIFT010000403.1 GCA_030430345.1 Calditrichia bacterium
AGGCAGAGCAACGGGAAACTCTGGGCGGATTGCTCCGTGGGTTTATCTTTGCTCAGCTGCTCATTTATGTGCTGCTGGCGATTCCCTTTCGTTCTTATTTCCAGCCGCTTATTGTTATGAGTGCAATTCCATTTGGGTTAATCGGGGCAATTTGGGGGCACATCATGATGGGGATGAATTTCACCATTCTTTCCGGCTTCGGAATTGTCGCCCTCACCGGGGTGGTGGTAAATGATAGTCTGGTAATGGTAGACTTCATCAATCGGGCGCGGAAAACCGATCTCTCTCTAGGGGATGCCATCCGTGAAGCCGGGGTTTCCCGTTTCCGTCCGATCATCCTCACCTCGCTGACCACCTTTGCCGGGCTAACGCCGCTCTTACTGGAACGCAGTCTGCAGGCGCAGTTTCTTATTCCCATGGCGATATCTCTCGCTTTTGGTGTCCTTTTCGCCACGTTGATTACTCTGATCCTGGTGCCGACAATTTATCGTATTCTTGAGGATATTAAAAAAGCGGCCTCCAAACTGTTCGCAAAATTCTCCGCCTATCGGACCGGCACACTGGAAGCGAGTTAATTTTTTCGATAGTAGTCAATCGCCCGGTTGAATTAAATCTTCCAACCGGGCGAATATCTATCAAATTTCTCAAACACGCAACTTTTCGAACACCTCGATAAAGCTCGCTGAATGAGTTGCCAAACACTTCTTTCTAAATTATATTATTTACAGACTTTCAACTTACATTGATTATTTCGGTATTCCACTGCGGAAAAAGTTACTGTTTTCATATGACGGTAATATTTTTCGTCATTCTAAGGAAAGTACATCATGCGCTATCTTTTTGTCTTATTACTTATCTCGACTCTTCTTCAGGCAAAATGGGAAGAAGTTTATTTCTATACAATTCTCGTAGATCGAGTACCTTATGCTTTTCTGGACGATAAAGAAACGATTCAGAAAGTGCAGGCGGCGCTGGTGGCCGGTCAATTGGTTGATGAAAGTTCGCGGCAGCCAATATTATCCGTAGAAAAAGATTCGACGTTTGTATTTGATAAGTTCATTGACCTTCTTCATGGCATCTATGAACAAAGAGCCTATCGGAAACACAATACTTGCTGGCTGCTTTCAGGATCGGACAAGAATTTCCGTAACACCGTTGGCGCTAACCCCGGCCAAAAAGTTTGTTTGCAAAAAATAACCAATAATAATGCCGGAATAAAAATTGAAACCACCATCAAGGATATTTTCTATAATGTTAATGGATTTCTGTTAATGCGTTTATCTTCAATTGATAATGACAGTTTGTATCATGAAATAACAGCCGGAAATAATTTTCACAATCTCATTGCGACCTTTCATTTTTACAGGCACAAAAACAAAGTCATTTCTGAAGAAGTCCCAGCTTTTATCAATACCTTTATGGATTCTCTAAGTGTTCAGGTGTCAAAAGAAGTAGGCTTTCATTTTTCTAACGATCTTCCCCTCCGTTCGCTAACTCCCTTTCACTACGCTTACAAGAGTGAGAAACTGAAGTTTTATGCCGGGATGGCATCGCAGGATTCTAACGAACAAAGCCGGGAAGGACGAATGATTATTTGGGATGAATCCGGAAATGAAGTCTTTAATCAGGCTCAATTCGGGTATTCACGAATTTTTGGCATCACTGAAGTCAATGGCGATCGAAGTAATGAACTATCGATTTCTATTATTAGAGGCGGTATCGAATCTATTGAAATGTATAAACCATTTTTTAATAAGGAAACCAAACAGTTGGAATTAAGACGCCGAATTGCCAGAGTACTCCCCTATTCTTTCGGCTGTGGCTGCTGATTAACATCCAATGATTGATGACCAATTAAAAATGTAAAAATGTCTGCCTATATCATATTGGGTAGTGTATTTAATTCTACATTGGGCATTTCGTGTTGAACATTTTCGGATGTTGAAGGCAAAACGGCCGAATTTGATAACTCTCTCCTAAAAACAAAAAAACCTCCCAATCTGCTAAGTATTGAGAAAGAATGAATTGAAAAAATGCTTAAAACGAGGACCTTATGTTATCATTATCAGAAAAACTATTGTTATTGGCTTTGCATGACGAAAAAGGATCGGTGATATTCTCCGCTTCTACCGCCCTGCCTTATGGCCTGGCCGGCGCTTTAATTATCGACCTGGTTTTTCAGGAAAGGATTGCCCTGCTGGATGGGAAGATCAAAGTGCGCAATCCCCGTCCGACCGGCGACGGATTACTGGATGAAACGCTAAAACTCATTCGCGCCTCGGATAAACCGCGAGACATTAAATACTGGGTACAGCGCATTTACAGCAAAGTGAAAAATCTGCGTAACCGTGTTACCAACGGACTTATCGAGAAAAAAATTCTTGAACGGCAGGAACAAAAGATCCTCTGGGTATTCCCTTCTCGCCGCTACCCGACCATTGATGCCGCGCCGGAAAATGACATTCGCAAAAACATTCACGAAGTCGTTCTTCGTTATAAAGCGCCGGAAAAAGAAGATATCGCTCTGCTTAGTCTGGTAAAATCCTGTGAACTGATCAACGAAGTGTTTGACAAACCGGACCGTAAAGCAGCAAAAAAACGCATTGAAGCGATTATCGCCGGCGAGGTCATCGGAAAAGCCGTCAGCGAAGTGGTTACTGCCGTCATAGCAATTACCGCCGTTATCGGCGCTTCGGTCGCGGTATCCGCCGCCACCTCCTAAGTTTTGCCATGCATCAAATCCGTATAACAGATTATCATGACTCCGGGCGGGTAGCCATCCGTCCGGATATTTCCTGAAAAACATCCCGGAAAATATTTATAAAAAGATTGCTTTTTAAAACAGCACAATATATACTTCACTAAAAATGAAGTATATATGAAACAAAGTTTAATAAGAGTCGTAAGTAAAATTGTTCTTAACATACAAGGCATTTTTGAAAGGAGCAATCATGGACTCCCAACTAAAACTCCCCGGAAATTTCTCCCGAACTTTATGGATTATTATCCCGATTGGCCTACTCTACCTCTTTGGGGGAATTCTCGAAAATGAACTTTTCGGAACCCATTATGTCCAATGGCTGTGGGGCGCGCTGCTGATTGCCGCCGCGCTTTACTTCGCTGCCCGCCTGCAACGAGCGCTGCTGTTGGACCGGATATTAATCGCCTTCGCGGGCATATTTGTTGGTCTTGGTGCCTGGCACTACGAGTTGGCGAAACATGCTGACACCGTTTTTAGCAATGCATCATTTCGCGCCCACCTCATTTTAATGGGAATTTACCTCCTGCTGCTGATGACGTTTTTTCTACTGCGCCGCCAGCAGATCAGCGCGCTCTCCCGGCAGCTCTTCGAAATCGCCGCCCGGAAAATTCATGATAAGGAAGCAGGATTTACCCATCGCCCCTATCCGGCCGGGCAGGCGGATTTTACCCGAGAGGAAATTATAGCCTTTGCGAAGTTTATGGAGAAGCAGCAAATCACCCGCGCAATGATTGAAGCGAAGCGGGTAAAGCTGGCTTTTTCCACATCATTGCATATGCTTGATATCGCGGATATTGATCATGCCAGTTATATCGGATTCGATGACGGCGGCAATATTTCGGTACAAATAAGCGAAACGGATTATCGCCAGTACAAAGAACAGCTGACCTTCGATCAGCTTTGCGAAGCACTCGGCATAGTTTTTAAAGGCTTTTTGAAAGATTTCCGGGAGGGTGAAAACGGGAGAATCGTTGCCGCTTTGAAAGGGGAAGTGTCACATTTTCCCCGCTACCTCATCGGCGCATTGCTAATTCTCGGTTTAGTGATGTTTCTTTTCTTCGCTTTCACATATCTCCTCGTCGGTTAAGTTTTCCCGGCCATTTATCTTTCGACAACTGCAGGATAAATGACTGGAAATACCATGACAAATTGAGAAAAAACAGAGGAGCTAAAGATGAGCGGCTATTCAAAATTAAAACCGAACATTTCCTCAATCGTGATCGGGGCTATTGCCGGTCTGCTGGCGCTAACAGTAATGATTCAGGTTACCTTCCAACTGCCCGAACGAACTGCAAATCAGGTCATCGGAGGTA
>JAUIFT010000404.1 GCA_030430345.1 Calditrichia bacterium
CTACCCATTTTAAGCAAGCCATTGTAGGAAGGCGGGCGAATGCTGAAAAAACGCATAAGTGATTTTTTCCTTTTTCATAAATTTATTTGGTTGGAAGCTGAATGTAAAAATGATTATATTTTTAAGCAAGATAAGTAGCAGTAAAGGTGAAATTTATGTCGATTTTTCATAGACTATTGTAAATGCTGCTTTTATAAGGAAAAGATGTAGATATTGCATAAAATTTCAAGTATCAACGGCAGATTTCCCGCATCCAAGAGTCTTATAGTTGTATGAAAAGGTGAAGATACTTGTTAATGACCAAACCCCATTGCGGAGGATGACAATGTTAAAAAAATCCATCAATGAAGCTTTAAATGAACAGATTGCAATGGAAGCCTATGCCTCAAACTATTATCTGGCGATGGCTTCCTGGTGCGAGCAGAAAGGACTGGAAGGCAGCGCCCAGTTTTTCTATAAGCAGGCAGATGAAGAACGGGAACACATGATGAAAATCTTTCGCTATGTGAATGAAGCCGATGGTCATGCCCATGCGCCGGCAATTAAGCAACCGGACCTGGAATTTGAATCGTTCAATACCCTTTTTGAAATTGCCTTGAATCATGAGAAGAAGGTGACCAAGTCGATCGATCGGATCTTGAAACTGGCCACCGAAGCAAATGATTTCCGTACCCAAAACCTTCTCCAGTGGTTTGTCGATGAGCAGCTGGAAGAGGAAAATCAGATGCAGACGATTTTGGATAAATTGAATCTGATCGGCGATAGTGGTGTTGGTCTCTACATGCTCGATGCCGAATTGTCTAAAAAGGCGGACGAAAAAGAAGCCGAAGAAGGGGAGTAGATTCCCGATTCTGACATAAGATGTTTATTTCTAACGCCGGATGATATTATCCGGCGTTTTTTTCAGCGATAAATGTAAATTGATGAACCCCAGTTATTAGACCCGAGGGAATATTGCAAATTCGCTTAAAAGGGCTCGTTAAGTTTAGTAACTATGTAAAGCAACAATTGCGGCAGGGAATTCCTTCAGCGGTGCAACCGGCCTTTGGTGAAGAGGTGAGCCGGGTGATATCGCAGGTTGAAGAAATATGCCAGTCCCATCAAACCACACCGGATAGCCTGTTCGGTGCCTCCCGTAACGCCTATTATTATCTGAAAAATTTGGATTTAAGTCAGTTGCCGCAAACGATTGCGCACGAAGCTGGCGACCTGCAAACCAGAAGTGTCCGCTTACGGAATATCCGGAAATTGACCGATTATTTTGCGGATAAACTGTGGGAAAATAGCAATATGTTGCTGGATTCGCCGAGCGCCCTCCAGGCGGTGGAAACCGAAATTTGCGAAGAGGCTGCGCGTATTGAAAAACTGTGCAGAAAGAATGATGCTTCTCCGGCGGAGTTGAGCGATACCGCCCGTTATCTTTACTGCTGGCTGAAATTTTTGGTCAGCAATGGTAATTTGGAAGGGCATCTTTCCGCCCTGGCATTGGCCCGGCAAATACTGGAAGATCACGATGCATTTGGATTACCGGTGCCGGTGGTGATACACATGATTAATCAACAGTCCATTTATCGCAGCCGCCTTTACAGTGATCGTTTTTTGATTAAATGCAGCGAAGGATATATGAATGCCGATGCGAATAACTGGCTGGATATGTTTGAAAATATTCTTGATCGCAACAGCACTAATGATAAAAAAACTGTGCGGGCGTTTGCATTAACCGAGGATTTCAGCGCGATTGTCTTCGAGCTGGAAAGTTTCGCGGAAGCAGACGCCGGCCGTGCACAAGGCGCGGTCTATGATTTGAACGAAAGTTTCGCGCGGGTAAATCAACAATATTTTGCCGGAGAAATGACGCGGCCACATTTGCGCTGGAGCGGGGTCATCACGCTGCGCAAAATGGGACACTACCAGGCAACGCGGGATACGGTAATGATTGCCAGCACGTTGGACCATGCCGACGTACCGGAATGGGTGATTGATTTTGTGATGTATCACGAATTATTGCATAAAAAGCATGGGGCAAAATTAGTCAATGGCCGGCGGTTTGTCCATACACCGGCCTTTCGCCGGGATGAGCAATTATTTGAAAAGTTTAGTGAAGCGAATGAATTTATCAGTCATTGGGTCAGTCGCATCCGCAAATAAGCGACAGAAAATTCTCTTTGTTATAAATCTTCATTTTGATATGTTCTCCATTCGATAATTCCAACAAATACTGCCTTTAATCGGAGGAATGATTTTCATTCAGCAGATCGTAAAAGAAGAATGAAGAACATATTGAAATCATCTTGCCCGCACACCTGCAAATTTTACCAGCAGTAAGCAAGCCGATAGAAGTCTGTCAATCCTAATTTGTCCAGATTAATCACCCTTCGACAGGTACATCCTGAGTTTATTGAAGGGCTCAGGATGATGGTAGCAGTCATGCTGAGCTTGTCGAAGCATATAGACAGAACACGTCAATTCAAAATTGACGGACGAATAGAAATGAAACACAGAGACGAATATGAAAACTGAATTTGGAAAGCTGCCGGATAGTAGAAAGGCCGACTTATTCACATTGCGGAATGCAGCCGGCGCGGAAATGACGGTTACCAACTATGGTGGCATTATCACCACTTTGAAAATGCCTGACCGAAACGGAAGATTGGCAGATATCGTCCTTGGTTATGAAACGCTGGAGAAATATCTGAGGGAAACGCCGTACTTTGGTGCAATTATCGGGCGCTACGGAAACCGCATTGCAAATGCCAGATTTGAGCTGAGCGGGAAAAGATACAGGTTGGCTAATAATAATGGCGCAAATAACCTTCATGGCGGTAATATTGGTTTTGATAAAGTGCTTTGGAAAGCAGCGTCTTTTCAGAATGAAAAAGGTGCCGGCATTGTATTTAGCTACCTCAGTAAAGATGGCGAGGAAGGATTTCCCGGCAATCTGGATTGTAAGGTGATCTATACGCTTGGAGAAGATAATAGCGTTCGTTTTGACTATCAGGCAACTACTGACCAGCCAACCATTTGCAATTTGACGCAGCACAGTTATTTCAATTTGGCCGGGCATGACAATGGAAATATTCTTCAACATAAAATCCAAATAAACGCTGAACAATTCACCCCGATTAATGAAAATTTGATACCCACCGGGGAGATCTGCTCCGTAGCGGGAACCCCTTTCGATTTTCGAAAGATGACGGCTATCGGAGAGCGGATTGACGACGAGGATCAGCAGTTAAAACATGGGTCTGGATACGATCATAATTGGGTGTTAAAGGGGAACTCAACTGCAGATCCGGCCCTGGCCGCTATCGTTTACGAACCCACTTCCGGACGTTTAATGGAAACCTGGACCACCAAACCGGGCATGCAGTTTTACTGCGGCAATTTTCTTGATGGTTCCCTGATTGGAAAGGAAGCCGTAAAATACCAGCGCCGTAGTGGGTTTTGCCTGGAAACCCAGCACTTTCCTGATTCCCCAAATCAGCCAGGCTTTCCTTCGCCGGTTCTTCATCCCGGGGAGTTCTACAAAACCACAACGATATACAAATTCAAGGTGAAGTAAATCTTGCCTGCAAATTAAATTTTGCTTTACTGCGGAAAGAAATATCAATATCTTTGGCGTCTTGCATCGTTGACAAGCAAGAACGGAGAGGTGCCGGAGCGGTTGAACGGGGCGGTCTCGAAAATCGTTGTCCTCTGTATGGGGGACCGTGGGTTCGAATCCCACCCTCTCCGCAAAAATATCGCTATCTGAGCAGTATCATCCTCCGCTGCCTGTTAAAATTGCCGGCTTTAATGCGGTAAAGATACAACCCACTGGCCAACCCAGCGCCATCAAACTTAACGTTATAATTGCCGGCCGGTTGGCGTTCATTAACCAACACAGCGACTTTTTGTCCGAGAATATCGTAAATGGTAAGCTGAACTTGTTCGGCCGAAGAAAGGGAATAGCGAATGCTGGTTGACGGATTAAACGGATTGGGATAGTTTTGGGCCAATTCAAATGCGGCGGGTAAGGAATTATCTGTATTAATAGCAGTGATTTGGATGCTGGCGGGAACATCCATATAGTC
>JAUIFT010000405.1 GCA_030430345.1 Calditrichia bacterium
TCAATTTACTAAAGTCCAGTTTGCAGTTTAATTATTACGACCTGAATGTGGACATGAACAACGGTCTTTCTACCGAAGGTAATTTTCGAAAGGTGAAATTCCGGAATTTCCCCTATGAAGGCGCCTTCTATATTCAGGATAAAATGGAATTCTCCGGCATGATTGCCAATATCGGTATGCGAATGGACTTTTATGATCTCAATACTGAGTATTTCACCAATCAGTATGCGCCATTACGGGATCCGGAAGCGGTTGAAGACCGGAAAGTTGAATTTATCTTCCAACCGAGAGTCGGTATCTCTTTCCCGATTTCCGAAAAGTCAGTTTTTCGCCTGAATTACGGAACGTTTATGCAACGTCCCAGCTTCAACCAGATATTTTTTGACCGGGTCGATATTCGCCAAAACATTGATTTCCTTGGGAATCCGCAGCTGGAAGCAGAAAAAACCAATGCTTACGATCTTGGTGTCGTTCAAGGTATTACGGATGATCTCCGGCTGGATGTCAGTGCCTACTATAAAGATGTTTCCAATTTGATTCAAGATGCCTTTTTTGAAGATTTTCAGCAAAATGTTTACCAGACTTATGTCAACCGGGAATATGCGGATATCAAGGGATTTCATATCAGCCTGGAAAAACAAAACGGTTTTTTCCGCGGTTACATTCGCTATAATTATGAATCTGCCACCGCTAACCGCCCGGCGGACCTTGATGTGCCGGTGAAATTCAGCGAAACACGTGATGGTGATCCGGTTTTTCAACTGCCGACTCCTGGTGATGTTTTTCTCAACTTCGACCGTACCCACAAAACCGTATTCAATTTACGCTTTCGCACCGCACGCGATAACGGATTTGATCTAATGGGATTTCGTCCGCTGGCGAATCTCAATTTCAGCACAACGTTACGGCTCATGAGCGGCCGCCCCTATACTTTTGATGATACTGGTCAAGGGTTGCAATTCAATCAGCGTACCCCCTTTGAAAAAGACTGGAAAATGCGTCTGGAAAAAGGATTTATATGGAACGGGCAGCGAGTTAATTTCTATTTAGAAGCCTTTAATTTGCTGAATAATCAGGTGTTTCACTACTCCCGTACTTTCGATGATGAGCGCAATACCGTTCGTTGGAATAATGACCGGGAAAATATCCTCACCTATAACCTGCGGGAACCTTATGTCACCAGTCAGGAAGTATATCTCCTGAACAACCAGCCGCGGCATTACCGGTTGGGCATGTACTTGAAATTTTAAGCAGGCAAGAAGGTTTGTCGGCTAAAAAGACTGAAAACAAATAGTTGGAGAATATCCAATGAGTGTCGTCTCGAAGTTTTATAAAATCATAGCTGTTAGCGTTTTTGTTTATTCCTCGCTGGCTTTTCCACAGACCTTTCGGGATTTTCGGATTCACGATCGGGGAATGCTACACGAAACGGTGTTTAATACCGGAGAAATCGGCCGTGCCTGGCAGACCGGCCAACAGGGAAATGTTACCAGTGTGCCGGTGTTCGAATGGCCTTCGCGCTCGGCCACGGTCGTTGAAGGATTGCAATACAGCGGGCAGCACAATATGCTCGGTGCCGGTATGTATATTGCCGCGAATGTTGCCGGTAACCCCGGCAAAAGTAATCGCTTATACGCCCTTTGCGGCGGAGTTGGTGCCAGTGATCCGGAAGTGGCCAACGGCCTCTGGAGTTTTCCGCTTTCCATAGAAGAAGTGGAAAATTTCCCCTTGCTCCCCGATGGTCGTTTAAATCCCGATTACAACCCGGATGAAGCGGAGGAAATCATCACCGCAAAATGGGCCACGCCCTTAGGCATCACGATCACCAGAGTATCCCGCGCCTGGAGCTACCCGGATTATGATGATTTAATCATTTATGAATATACCCTGGAATATACCGGCGATACCGACGGTGATCCGTCGACCATCGAGCAGACCGCGGAATACCGGGATTTTATGGCCTTGTTTATCTATGGCCATGCCCCCTCGATGTACGGGTATCAGCGGCATTACCAGGAATGGAAATATGACGGTGGCATTTATCGTGGTGATCAAAACGGCTTTTGGGATGCCGATTACTGGCTGACTTTTAATATGGATCGCCGCACTTCCGGTGATGGCGGATTGATGGGAAAACCGGAGCCAAATAAAGAACTGTTTCGCTTGTTTTCCGAAACCGGTATCAATGGTGGCGGCCTCTGCAGTCCCCAGGCGCCCGGCTACGCGATGCTCCATTACGATGTGAACCATCTCGCCATTGTCGATCCCTTAGACGCGGCTCGTAATGAGTCTGAAGCTGTCGATATTCTCCAGACGAATTTTGGAGAATATTATGAAATAGACGAAAATTCCCATATCAAACAACCTTGGTCGAACAAAGTGAGCACCGGAAATACCCGTAGCTCGAAAATGACCATTGAATCGATCAATCCCGACAAACGCTGGAGCGGTCGTTACTCCCCCAATAGCACTACCTGGCCGGAACCGCCGTCCGCCCGTTGGCTGGGACGCGCCTCCTATAATTACCGCCAGAGTGTCGACGCCGGGCAGAAGCATATTGTCTTTGGGCCTTATACCCTGGCGCATGGCGATAAACTGGAATATGCCCTGGCCGAGGTTGTGGGATATGGCGGCCAGGCGAACAAACGGGTAGAGGGTGGACAAACCTTAACCCAATGGTCGAATATACCGAGCCTGGATCGCCGGATTGTGCTGGATGGGGAAGTAATGACCGAGCACTATCTGACCGACTATGGCTATCCGGATTATGTCAATTCCGATGTGGTTAATGTGCAGCAAGTGGCGCATAAAGCTTTCCATGCCTATCTCGGTGAGGAACCTGTCTTACCGGTTTGGCCGGAAGATAACCCGAAAGATGGCAGCTATAAAATCCCCGTGCCCTTTCCCGCGCCAGAATATCAAATCGATAATACCGAAAAAGCAGAAGTACGCCTCATTTGGCCCCGGGACTTGGAAGAATTTACCCATCCGCGTTTAATGGGAGATTTAAGCGAATTCCGTATCTACCGCAGCCTGGCGGGAATGGGGCCCTGGACGCAAATAGGCACCCTTCAAAAAGGTGAAGTAAATGGTGATAATGTCTATGAGTTTCTCGATGATGACCCGGATTTTAAAGTAGGTGAGCGACGTTTTTACTCTGTGACCTCGGTAGATGTGAATGGTAATCAAAGTGGGCGAACCAATATTATCGAGTTCCAGAAGAATATCGGTTCGGTAGAAACTTTCGGCGCAATTCACGCTGTGCCCAATCCGTTCCGGGTAAATTCCGGTTTTGAAGGTGGCGGGGAAACAACGGGACAGATTGGTTTTTACGGACTGCCGAGCCGTTGCACTATTCGCATCTTTTCTTATGCCGGACAATTGGTGGAAACGATAGAACATGATCAACCGATTTATTCTGTGGCATGGTTCCAGGTAACCCGAAATCGCCAGGAAATTGCTTCTGGTATCTACTTTTATGTGGTTACAACACCGGAAGGAGAACAAACCACAGGAAAATTTGTGGTCATAAAATAACGAAAAACATTTGATGGTTTGTTAAAGGAGATCAGTATGGTCGCCAGCATAAAAAAAATTACCCTGATATTACTGCTTATTCTCTCTACCGGCAGTTATGGCTTTGAGAAAGTTGGCACCACATCCTTTCAATTTCTGAAAGTGATGATGAGTGCCCGTTCTACCGCGATGGGAGGGGCGTACAGCTCACTCGCCTATGGTGCAGATGCGGTGTTCTGGAATCCCGGGCTCTTGCCCACAGTGCAACGCTTTGATGCAGAATTTAGCTACGTGGACTATTTCTTTGATATTCGCCATTCTTCCTTTGCCGCTGCTTATTCCGCTGGTCATTGGGGCTCCCTCGGCTTGCAGGTCCTGCTAACGGATGTCGGTGAAATTGAAGAGACGACTGTCGGTGCGCTGGGCTTTAATGCCGATGGCACTTACAATCCCGGTTTGACAGGCAATACTTTTTCTCCCGGCGCTTTTGTGGTCGGGGTCAGCTGGGCGCGGGCAGTTACCGACCAGTTTTCCTTCGGGCTCACCA
>JAUIFT010000406.1 GCA_030430345.1 Calditrichia bacterium
GGTGCTGGAAGAGCAGGCTGTTAAATTTCTGGTGTCCCGAAAGGGTGGGGTTTATGTCGATTGCACACTTGGCGGTGGTGGGCATAGCTTTGGTATTCTGAATAATACCGCTTCAGATGCTTTTTTGGTTGGTATAGATGCCGACCCGGAAGCCATTGCATACGCTGCAGATCGCTTATCGTCATTTCCCAATAAATACCTGCGCAATATTTTTTATGACCAGCTGGAAGTTGTCCTGTATGAAGCGGGCAAATATCCGGTGGATGGTGTCCTCTACGACCTGGGGATTTCCTCCTGGCAGATTGATCAGGAGCGCCGTGGCTTTAGTTTTCGTGGCGAAGGCGAACTGGATATGCGCTTCGGCAGCGCTCAGAAAAATAGTGCCGCTGATGTGCTGAATACCTATCCCCAGGAAGCATTGGAAAGAATTATTCGGGAGTTCGGAGAAGAGCGGCATTGGCGCGCTATCGCCAGAGATATTGTTGAGAAAAGAACCCGGGGGGAAATTCGCTATGTTCACGAATTGACCGAGATCGTCCGGAATATTACCGGGGAGCGGTTTCTCAATAAATCGCTGGCGCGGGTGTTTCAGGCGGTCAGGATCGAGGTTAACAATGAACTGGATCGCCTGAAAGCATCTTTGGAAAGCGCTTTTCAGATGCTGCGCCAGGGAGGTCGGATTGTTGTGATCAGCTATCATTCACTGGAAGACCGGATCGTGAAAAATTTTATGAAGGAGAAAAATAAAAGCTGCATTTGTCCGCCGGAATTGCCGGCCTGTATGTGTGATAAAGTGCAGGAGCTGAAACTGCTAACGCGAAAGCCAGTGGTGCCGGATGCAGAAGAAATTGCCGAAAATAGCCGGGCGCGCTCTGCGAAAATGCGCGTGGCGGAAAAAGTAGTGCCTTACACCGGGGAGGAGATGGCCTGATGGGACGTTCCGATACCCGTGTGAGTAGTACCAGAAAAACCTACCGGAAAACCAGTAGTGGCTCCGGCAGAACCCGTAAGCCTGCAACTGGTAGCAGTGCAGGCAGCCGTAAGAAAAATACGGTTAAGACAGCGAGAAAGAAAACAACCACCACGTCAAAGAACCAAAGAAAAAAAAGTCCGAAGAAAACCGCGGCAAAACGGAAAACGACGAAGGCCCGCAGTAAAAGTAAGGAAACGATTAAAAAAGGCGTTCGCCGGGCCTTGTTGGATTTTTACACCATCAGTCTCATTTTTTTAGGGCTGCTGATATTGAGCTCGATGTTTCTGGTATATCAGTGGAAAGATTTCTGGATCACTGAATATGGAAAAGATATCGGGCGCTTGCAGGGACAAATCTTCACCTTGACCAGCGAGTTAAGCCATAATCAGGCGACGGTGAATCATCTACAGCAGCAAGTGGAAAAAGTTGCCCCGAAAAAGTTGGGGCTACAGCCGTCTTTAAAAGAACCTATCGTATTTAAAGTGAATCAGAATAAGTTGGAATATTATGTTCGGAAAGACCAGGGAAAAGAATAGGAAACGGCAGAAAGCCGGCGGTGTGTTTTATGATCAACCGGAAAATCGCCTCTATATACTTGGCGCTTTCTGGAGTTTTTGCTTTCTGCTCATTCTGCTCAAGCTTGCTTATGTTCAAGTAGTAGAATATAAGCGCTACCGCACGGTTGCCAAGGGGCATCTGGAACAGAAACGCGAGTTGCCGGCACAGCGCGGTAATATTACTGATCGTAACGGTCAGCTGTTGGGCGTAGACCTGGTGCATTACTCCCTGGCCGTGAAGCCCAGCGCTATCGCGGATCAAAAGAAACTTGCTGTACAGATTGGGAAAATTCTCGGCAAGTCGTCGGATAAGCTGCTGAAACGAATGAAGGTCAATGAAAATTTTGCTTACCTGGATCATCGGGTGAATTATGAAAAAGCAAACGCCCTTAAAGCGCTGAAAATTAACGGCTTGATTCTGGAGAAAAAATTCAGCCGTTATTATCCTTATAAGAACATGGCTGCTCAGGCAATTGGTTATTGCGACTTTGAAAACGAACCAAAGGGTGGGCTTGAGGAAGAATTTGACAGCTATCTGAAGGGGAAGCCCGGCACCTCAATTTATCTGCGGGATGCGCTCGGTAATCAGTTCCCAAACTGGGATTTTCCCATGGAAGCGCCGGTGAATGGTATGAATGTGGAAACCACCCTGAATATGGTTTACCAGGGAATTCTTGAAGATGAGCTGAAGCGCGCCGTTTCGACGCACCGCGCTAGTAATGGCGCGGCGGTTTTGCTGGATCCCAATACGGGTGAAGTGCTCGGAATGGCAAACTATCCCGGATTCGATCCAAACCGCTATAATGAATTTGATATCGCCAGCTTTCGTAACAAAACGATTACTGACCTCTACGAGCCGGGTTCGACATTTAAAATGGTTTCCCTGGCACTTTGTATCGAGCAGCTGAATCTTGACCTCAATAAAGAGCTGGTTTTCTGCGAAAATGGTAAAATGACCCTGGCGGAAAATACGGTCCATGATCATGAGCCGTATGCGTATCTGACCGCGAAAAGCGTTTTTGAAAACTCCAGTAATATCGGAGTTATTAAGCTTTCACAGAAATTCAAGGCGCCGATGTATTATCGCTACGCCCGCGATTTCGGTTTTGGTGCGACGACTGGCATCGATTTACCGGCGGAAGCAATGGGTATCCTGAATAAACCGAAAGATTATTCCCGTCACTCTCTGGCGTATATGAGCATTGGCTATGAGGTGTCCACGACACCGCTGCAGGTTGCATCCGCTTACGCTGCCATTGCCAATAAAGGGAAGTTAATGCAGCCGTATTTGGTGAAAAGAATTGTGGACAGTAACGGAAAAGTGCACATGGAACGCAAACCGCAGTTGATTCGCCAGGTGGTTAAGCCGGAAACTGCGGCAAGAATGAAGCAGATTCTGCAAGGCGTAGTCGAGAATGGCACCGGAAAAACGGCAAAAGTGAGTGGTATTGCAATTGCCGGTAAGACTGGTACTGCGCAGAAATATGACTCGAAAACGAAGAAATACTCGAAAAGTAATCACGTCGGCTCCTTTGCTGGCTTTTTTCCGGTTGACGATCCCCGCTTTGTTTTAATGGTGGTGATTAATAACCCGCGCAATGGCTATTACGGTAGTCAGGTTGCTGCGCCGGCATTTAGTAATATCGCCCACCGGATTATCGGCGTACCGGTGATCCGTGAAGATGAAGATGATGTCGAGCGGGCCCAACTGGAATTGCCTTCACTTGATAACTTTGTTTTCCCGATGGAAGGTATGGAAGTGAATCGGGCGGTTCGCATGTTGCAGGACAAAGAAGTGAAATATCAACTGGTTGGGAATGGCAGCGTTATCTATCGTCAGGAGCCCGCAGCTTATAGCGCTTTAGATAAGGATGCGGGAATTACCCTTTTTACCGAAACCCGGGAAGTAAAACCGGGCAATGTAATGCCGCGCCTGATCGGGTTATCTCTGAAAGAAGCCTTACAGAATGTATCCCAGTGGAAGATACAGGTTGAAATAGAAGGATCCGGAATGGTCCGGGAGCAGTTCCCGGCGCCCGGCAAGAAAATGAAGGATCAAAAAATAATTAAATTGGTGTGTAATCCGGTATGAAACGCGTTTCCGAAATAGTCGCCGACATTCCCGTGCTGGGAACAAGCGGCGACCTTTCCACGCTGGTGAAATCGTTGCAGTATGATTCTCGCCAGGTCAGTGCGTCCGACGCATTCGTCGCCATTCGCGGCGGCGTGGTGGACGGACATCGCTATATCCGCGAAGCATACGAAAGAGGATGCCGGGTGTTTTTTGTGGAGGAAGCCCCGCAGTTAGCGGATGTGGTGGTGGTTCAACTGGCCGATACTCGCAGCGGATTGCCCTACCTCGCCAGGAATTTTTATGAGCGAGTGTCGGATCAGATGAAGCTGATTGGTATTACCGGCACTAATGGAAAAACTACAACGGCTTACCTGATACATTCTATTCTACAATCCGCTGAGTGGCGGGCCGGGCTGATCAGCACTGTCGAAGTGCTAGTCGGAAAGAAGCATATTC
>JAUIFT010000407.1 GCA_030430345.1 Calditrichia bacterium
CCCCCGGCAGTGGAAGATCCCAGCACCACGGAAATCTGCGGAATGCCTTCCGCGGACATACGGGCCTGGTTGAAAAAAATTCGGCCAAAATGATCGCGATCAGGAAATGTTTCCGATTGATACGGGAGAAAAATACCGCCGGAATCCACCAGGTAAATACATGGCAGGCGATTTTGCATGGCAATTTCCTGCGCGCGGATATGCTTCTTGATTGTCATGGGAAAGTAGGTGCCGCCTTTGACGGTCGCATCATGGGCAACGACCATTACCTCGCGGCCATGAACAACCCCTACCCCGGTGACCATACTGGCAGATGGGGATTGGTTTTTATACATATCCCAGGAAGCCAATTGTGAAAATTCCAGGAAAGGTGTATCGGGATCAAACAGTTTATTCAGGCGTTCCCGGACAAACAGCTTTCCCCGGGATTCGTGGGCCTTATGGGCGTGTGGCGGTCCGCCCTTTTTTACTTCGGCAACCCGGGATTTTAACTCATCGAGCAATTTATCCATTGCTGCTTTGTTTTCTTTAAAATCGCTGCTGCCGGTATCAATTTTCGATTCAATTCTATACATTCGCTTCTCTGTCCCATCGGTTTAGATAAATTGCACGATTCATCAGTTAAAATTTACCTGGCAAGTATCAATCGCTTGCTGTCCGTAAAGCTGGTAGCGCCTTCACCGCCGGTGACGGTCATTCGATAATAATAAACGCCGGCAGGCAGCGCGGAGGCATCCCAATTTACGGCATAATTACCGGCACTCAGCTGGGCAGCGGTTAACACTGCAACATTCCGGCCCAGCGTATCAAAGATTTTCAAGGTGGTCCAACCGGCACTGGGCAACGAAAACTGAATAGTTGTGGTTGGGTTAAATGGATTGGGGTAATTCTGCCCAAGTTCAAAAGTACCCGGCAGTAAATCATTCACCGGGGTGAGGCCAGTAACATTCATCGTTAGCACATTTTCAAACCGCACGCTATGGACCTGTAAATCCCCGCTATTAATGATGCCATTTTCATCTGAATCGAACCAGACCGCAGCCAGCACATCATAGCTGCCCCCGACAGTCACTGTCGTGGGAATATCAAAATCCCGCCCGACCGCATTTGTCCCGGCATTTAAACTCAATAGCACATCATTATCGGGATCATCGATCCAGTCAAAACTACCGCTGGGTGCAATAGAAGCGCCAAGCAGAAACTCACTGGGAGATAATGCTTCTAATGCAAAAATTAGCTGGGTTGTTTCCCCGGGAGAGACATTAGACGGTAATCCCTGGGCACTGATCAACTCTGCCCCAACCGCGTAGCCAATTTCATAGTCCGGATAATAATGATTTAATATTTCTTCCCAATTTTTGGTACCATTGCCATGGGTCGGGCCGGCATTACAGGGTGACGCGGTCGAAATCGCCGTGCCATTTGCCCAGCGCGCCGATCCCCACTGACACATACCCCGGCCATGCCCATTCGGAGTTTGATTGATACAAACCGGATCGCTAATGCAAGGCCAGGAAGAACCGGTGCCGGTGTAACCGTTGCCACATCCTTTGTTATTGTTTTCCGCAGCGTATTCTGCCCGTACTACCTGTCCGATGGCGTTGCGTAATATTCTCCCGGCAGTCGCGTCTACGGAAAAATTCCCGTTGCTGGTCTGAGAATTCCCCAGGAACTGGCAGAAAGTATTGTCGCAAATATCGTAGCTGCCACTAATCGAATTATACATATGCCATGCGGCGTAGCTGCGAATCGCAATCGCCCCCGCCTGCATGGAATTCAATCCATTCGGTAAAGAGCCCCAGCAGGAGAACCATTCAGAAACCAGCACGCGCTTGCAATAGGTCTCCAGAGACAATACATCCACACTGGTGCAGGATGTCGGTCCACCGCCACAATTACGGCCAACGCGGATTGTCAGGGATAGTAGCAATGGCGGCAGTCCGCCTTCGGCAACTACTGGTTCGGGCGGTTCACAATCTGCACAGGTGCCGGTACCGCGCTCCGCCTTACCTTCGTTGATATTTTCGCTGCCAGCGCCGGGCTGCAGGCGAATCGGATACTGCCAATCCCCGTGCGGCCATAATTCTATACCAGCATATTCCTGAGTAATGTAGCCATTTTTCTCTACCCGGAATACACCGCTTTCCCGGGCGTTATCGAGATAAATTCGAAAGTAACCGTTGCTATTCGTCGTCGTTTCCGTGCCATCCAGTGGATTCATAACCCGGGCGCCGGCGAGGGGAAATCCACTCTCGGCATCACTGATGAATCCTGTCACCAGCGTGGCATCATCCCGGCGCAAGGCATCCAGATATGAAGCGGTCAGTTCGGATGGTGTTTCCAGCGGATCAAGGAAGATGTTCATCGCCGGCGGCGTTTCTCCGGCAACATTGACGCGCACGTTCATCGGCTGATAACCATCCGATTGCACTGTGGCAATATAGTTGCCATCAGCGATCCAAAACGACATGCGATCCGGCGAGGTCGATTCCAGCGGGGTAATTGGGAGGGTTTGCCGGTTTTCATAATCCAGCAGCGTTAATCCCTCAGGGATTATTGCCATTCCAGTAGCGCTATCCAAAAAGCGCAGAGAAACCGGTTGAGTGATTCCTCCGTCATCTGACCATAACGGTGTTCCCCATAAAATCGCCAGTAACGCAAGCAAATTGACTGTTCTTTTTGTAATACATCTCATACCTGAATCTCCATGATTAAAATTCGACAGTTCCTTTGCAAATTAGTGCTAAATCGTAAGAAGTTCAACGACTAAAATGAATGGGGCGCTTGGCGGGAAAAGCTGCAGGATCGATTACTAAAATAATAAGGTATGAAATGGCGGGAAGAATATATGTGGAAAAAATTCAGACATCGGCATGCCGGATTGTTAAAGGCCGATCCGCCATGCCAATATCTGGAATCAATAATTTTTAGAATGCGTTTTGGCCATTGCCAACCAATTCCATCAGCTGGGCATAGGTACTAATTAAGTCGTATTTTGCCGCGACGAGAATTCGTTCAGCATCGGTTAAACTAACCTGGGATTCACGAACATCGAGAGAAGTGCCGGAACCAAGGCGATAGCGCTCATTAGCAAGGCGATATTCTTCCTGGGCCGCTTCCAGATTGGTCTCATTAATTTCAACAATTTCCACCAGATCTTTATAATTCTGGTAAGTAACGGAAATATCAGAAGTTAATTGACGTTTGTAATCTTCCAGTGCCAAACGGGTATTTTTCAGATCAATCTTGGCATTTTGATGATTAACCATGTCCTGAAAACCATTAAACAGATTGAAATTAACGTTAATACCTACGGCTGTCGACCAGTTGCGGTCAAAGTTGGTATAGAGCTTCTTCAATTCATCATTGTCACGGTTATAAGAGAAGAAACCGGAAATACGCGGCACGAAAACACTTTTTGCTAAAGCAACATTCAGCTCATCGGAGCGCACATTCATTTCCTGGCGGCGTAATTCCGGCTGATTTTCAAATGCACGCCGGGTTAGATCATCCAACGAGGGCAGATTGTAATCCAGATCAAAATCTTTTACAATTTCAAGTGGGGTATTGGGCGCTCTCCCCAAAGAGATATTTAATATCTGGCGTGCCTGATGAACCAGGTTGCGCTGATTGATCATGGTAATACGATCACGGCCTAAATTCCCTCTGGCCCGGAATACATCCACTTTTGCAACGGAACCGATTTCAAACATTTTTTGGCTTCGGTTAAGGTTGTCCTGGCTACGCTGCACCATCAGGTTGTTTACTTCCAGCAGTTTTTCCTGCTTCAGTAGATTGATATAATTCTGAGCCACTGTGGTAATGGTTAAATTGGTCTGGCTTAAAAACCCGTATTCAGCGGCGTTTTTATTGGCTTTTCCCTGCCGGATACTGTTCCACCAGCGGCCACCATCGAAAATGTTCTGATTCACGGTAATATTGGCCCGATGAGAGTTAAACTCCAATTTCTCACTGACACGCACACGAGTTTCGTAAATAGCGTCGCCGGTAGTGCTGTCAAAACCGACCGGAACCTGA
>JAUIFT010000408.1 GCA_030430345.1 Calditrichia bacterium
CTTTTTATCGGAAAAGACCATTTGGAAGATCATGTCTACGCCCGGCTTTCTCCAAAAACTTATGCATCTTTGAAAATTGGTCATGGTGATCGCCTGTCCGCCCGCGCAACATTGACGATGGATCGGGGGCGGCTGGTTTTTAAGAAACTGCGCCGGATCGATATCGAAATGCGTGGAGAACCGCCAATGTGGGACGAGTCCCGCGCCCTGGTTGCCCGGGAAACGGCTACGCAGCAGCAGAGCCAGCCGGACGGCTGCGTACAATGCCCGTTTGGCGCCCTGGTCGATGTGGAGCAAGTTAACAACGGACAGGCCAAACGATACCGGCAGCTTTATTGCCTGCAAGGGGTCATTGACTATCGGGTGTGTCCGGAATATTTTCGTTATGCGAGTGCGGATGAAGTGGTGGATCGCAAGCCGGTCAATGCCGCATCCTGCATGAGTCGCAAGGTCAATGTGACCTTAAAAATGTAAATCTATATGAGAATTTGAACGCTTCACCTCCTCTTTATTATTAATAGCGTTCTTCAGATTTCGAGATAGAAAAGCAGTATATAAAATGACGGATATAGGATTTGCTTTCACCTAAAAATGTGAGGTATTTCGATAATGGCAAATAACATCAAGCGCAAGTTGTTTGGTAACTTGCTGCTTTCCCTGATCGTTTTATGTTTACTCGGTTTTTTTGCAATCCTGATTAGTTTAAGAGATCCCTGGGAAATGCTGAAGCGGTTGTCTACAATAACCGGGCTGATACTCTTTGTTTTATTCGTGCTCGGATTTGTGCTTCCCCGTAAGGTGGGACGAAAAACCGGTATCGAAAGAGCGAAAGGCTACCAGAAGTATGAAAGTGGTAAATGGACCTTCCACTCTATCGACCGGGAAGGCCCCTGGGTGAACTACATTGTTGGCCCGGTGGTTGTCGATACGAGAAAGGCAGATATCGAAGCGCTACCGGCGGACCTTACTTTTTATAGCGAGTGGCTGGTGATTGAGAATAGTCATGTTATTGTAAACCCGGGAGAAAGCACTGTCGATAAAGAAGCAAATACAGTCTCATACGATCTCTCTGCCCGGCGCACTTATGTCTGGGATGGCTGCACACCAAAAGTTTGGTTCTACTGGTTTCTCCTGATCGGCACACCGGACTGGTATAAAGCCACATACAATATCACCACTATTTCTTATGACAAGGAAAACAAAGTAGCGAGCTTATACGAAAAATCGGTCTTTTGGCAATTGGCCCACAAGGCCAGTTTTGTTCATGATGCCTTTTACCAATATCTTAATACTGTGCCGGTAGAAAAGAAGTATGTTGACCGGTTGTTTGAATCGATGCTGATTGAATCCGGGATGCCCTGGCTGTTGGCAAAAATTTACTATTCTGCGGTAAGGCTGGGGGGAGGACGTGGCACAAAGCAAACTCGCCTGGCCGAGAAAAGCTCGTTTACGTGTGAAAGTTTTCAGCAATTATATCAGTCTTAGCGGGATTAGATATCCTATTTTTGAAATTTTATGTAAAACAAAAAGCCCGGCAGCAATTTGCTGCCGGGCTTTTTGTTTTGCGGGTAAACTCACTGACTTCGAAACGATATCGGGTAGTTTTGCGCTACCGAAAATGTATCCGGTAGATATCCGTTAGCCAGAGATGCAGCTTTTATTGTCCTGACGATTGATCTTGGCTAACCAGATAATTGCAGAAGCTAAGAGTCAGCAATAGCAGGGGGATTCGTTTCAGCAGATGTCCCTAAGAAAATATGAAGTCCAGGCTTCCTCGCCAACTGACCGAAAGTCTTTTCTGCTTGACTTTCACCGTCAGGCAAACTAAAATCCAGCAGAATTCGTCAGGGGTGCTTTTTCGGAAAGCTGAGATTATACCCTCTGAACCTGAACCGGATTATGCCGGCGTAGGGAGACGGAATAAAGAGCTTGAGTATTTGATTAAATTCGCATCTTTAAACACCGTTTCCTGCCGGGGATGGTGTTTTTTTATGTACGCCGGAAGGATAACGATAAAGATTCGGAAATACATTGGAGGAGAATGATGAAGCTTTTCTGGCAGATTTTGATCTTACTACTGAGTACTCAGCTGCTGTTTGCGCAAAATGGCAGCATCCGCGGTGTGGTACAGGATAGCGACGATGCGCTTGCCCTGGCCGGCGCTAGTATTGCGATAGATTCTCTACAAATTGGCACTTCGACAGATAGCGACGGAGCGTTCCGGTTGAATGGCATTAAACCGGGCATTCACAAATTAAGTGTCAGTTTTCTCGGATATGAAACCTATTCTCAGCGGGTAGAAGTTGCCAGCGGCGATGCAACAACTTTGACTATCATACTAAAAGCAACACCGCTGAAAGGTGCCGGGATAACAGTCGTTGCCACCCGTGCAGTGGAAGGGGAAACTCCGGCAGCCTTCAGCACATTAACCCGCGAAGATATCGACACGCGCTATTACGCCCAGGACATTCCCGTTCTACTCAGTGAATTACCGTCAACGACATTTTATTCTGATGGTGGCAGTGGTATTGGCTACAATTATCTTTCCATTCGCGGATTTGACCAGCGCCGGGTATCGGTGCTCATCAATGGCGTGCCGCAAAATGATCCGGAGGACCATAATGTTTACTGGATCAACTTTCCGGATTTTCTTGATAATGTAGAAGATATCCAGGTGCAGCGCGGGGCTGGAAATGCTTTCTACGGGCCCCCGGCCATTGGCGGATCGATCAACATTATCACCTCGCAGTTTTCCCCGCAGCGGAAAATTTCTCTCACAACCGGGGCGGGCAGCTATGCGACCCGAAAGCTTGCCCTCGGTTACAATAGCGGGCTGCTCTCGGATAAGTTTGTCGTATCCGCCCGGGTATCGCAGTTAACCAGCGATAGTTACCGGGACTTCTCCGCGGTCGATTTCAAGAGTTACTTTATCGGCGCGGCCCATTTCGGAAAACGCTCTAACACGCGTATTCACTTTTACGGCGGGCCGATAGAAGATCAGCTCGCTTATTTTGGCATCTCCAAGGAGGAAGCGGAAGACCGGGAAACCCGCCGCACCAATTACATTAATGATGATAAACAAATCGAAAATTTCAATCAGCCCCATTTAGAGATCATCAATCAGATGACCCTGAGCGATAATTTGACCTTACAGAATGTTCTCTTCGGCATTCGCGGTTACGGCTTTTTCGACTATGATGGCAGCTGGGCGCCGTTCTCATACTTCCGTCTTACCCCGGAATTCGGCTTTGCCGTCGATGGCGATCCGGAGGCGCAATATGCCAGTTCGCTGCTGATTCGCGCTTATGTCGACAACCGCCAAGCGGGCTGGTTTCCGAATATCTCCTGGCAATTTAATCAGCGCGGTACGCTGACTGCCGGTAGTGAGTTGCGCCTGCACCGTTCCCTGCACTGGGGAAGAATCCAGGAAGGCAGCGAGGAGCTACCGAAGGCGGTGAGCGGCGATTTTCGCGGACGGGATTATATTGGCGAGCGTCGTTATTATGAGTATAAAGGCAGCAAAGATGTGCTATCTCCCTATGCGAAAATCAATTACTATTTAACACCAGTACTTAACTTATATGGCTCTTTGCAGTATGTCTATCAGAAATACCGGTTGTATGATGAGGCCTTTATCGGCACCGAGTTTGACCTGAGCCATAATTTTCTCAATCCGCACCTCGGCATTAATGTGCATCTGAGTGATAAAGTGCAGGGATTTATCAGCTACGCGAATACTTCCCGGGAACCCCGCCTGAAAAATTTCTACGATGCCGCGGAAGCGAGCACGCCGGCGAGTTGGGGGACAGTAGTGCCGCAGTTCTCCCAAACCGCGGAGGGCGCCTTCGACTTTAACAATCCGCTGGTGCGTCCGGAAAGCCTTGACGATTATGAAATCGGGATCACCTATCGCGATGATCAATTGCTCCTCAGCGCCAATTATTATTACATGGATTTCCAGGATGAAATCGTCAAGAGCGGCCAGCTGGACCGTTTTGGGCAGCCGATTACCGGCAACGCGGAAAAATCCCTGCA
>JAUIFT010000409.1 GCA_030430345.1 Calditrichia bacterium
GGGCGGGAAGATTATGAAATTGACGGTGGAGAAGTTATTTTTAATGGGCAGGATTTACTGGAGATGGGTCCGGAAGATCGCGCCCGGGAAGGTCTTTTTCTGGCCTTTCAATATCCGGTAGAAATTCCCGGCGTATCAAATGTTAACTTTTTAAAAACTGCTGTCAACGAAATCCGCGAATATCGCGGCGAAGAGAAAATGGATGCGATGGAATTTCTCGCTTATATCCGCGAAAAGATGAAAATGGTTGACATGGATGAGAAGTTTCTCAGCCGTTCCGTCAATGAAGGATTCTCCGGTGGTGAAAAAAAGCGTAATGAAATTTTCCAGATGGCCGTTCTCGAACCGAAACTGGCGGTTATGGACGAAACCGACTCCGGCCTGGATATCGACGCGTTGAAAATTGTGGCCAATGGCGTTAACAAAATGCGCGGCCAGGATCGCTCTTTTATTGTTATTACTCACTATCAGCGGTTGCTGAATTACATCGTTCCGGATGTGGTTCATGTATTGGTAAATGGCAAGATTGTCGAATCCGGCGATAAAGATCTGGCGCTCCGCCTGGAAGCACAAGGGTACGACTGGATCAAAGGTGAGCAGGCTGCTGCAACCGTCTAAATTGAGCGAATTTAAGACTTTAAGACAGAAGTGAGAATAAACATGAGCAAGTTAAATTATGACGAAATTAAAGACTGGTACGTCTCTAATTTCAACGTATTTGAGAACAATCTAAATGGCAGCCGGGATGTGCCTTTTCACAAGGTCCGGAAATCAGCGATTGCCAAATTTGAATCACTTGGTTTTCCAGCGCGCCGCCATGAGGAATGGAAATATACCAACATAACCCCGCTGTTGAAGGAGAAACTACCGTTAGCCGGAAAGTCTGATCGTTTCAGCGCGGCAGACCTGGATGCGTACACCTTCGAAGGTTTGGAAAAAAATCTGCTGGTTTTTGTAAACGGACAATATTCCCAGGCGCTTTCCAATTATAAAAATACTATTGATGGGGTCATTATTGAGAACCTCTCCAGCGCATTAAGTAACCACAGTGATCTAATTGCCGAATCCCTCTCCCGCTACGCTAATTATGACGACGAGGCATTTGTCGCATTGAATACAGCGTTCGCGAATGACGGACTGTTCATCTACGTGCCAGACAATACTGAAGTTGAAGCGCCGCTGCACCTGCTGCATCTTACCGACAGTAGCGATGGGGCATTTTTCAGCAATACCCGCCACCTGATTGTCGCTGGCAAAAACAGCCGCCTTAAGGTTGTGGAATCTCATCACGGCATTGGAAAGGCAATCTGTTTCAACAATTTCGTCAGCGAAGTTGTGGTTATGAACAACGCCCGGGTGGATCATGTTAAGTTACAGGACGAGCATGCCGCCGCTTATCATATCTACAACCTACAGGCCCACCAGGAGAAGGAAAGCGTTTACTCCCTGGTCAATATCGACATCGGTGGCAAACTGACCCGCAATAGTTTAAATGTCGCCCTGAAAGCGGAGCATTGCGAAGGGCACCTGATTGGCTTTTACATGGGTAGCAAAAAACAGCACATCGATAACCATACTGCCATTGATCATGCAATGCCCAATTGCTACAGCAACGAAATTTACAAAGGCATTCTGGGCGGTAAGGCCAGCGGTGTTTTTAATGGTAAAATCTTTGTAAGGCAAGATGCTCAGAAGACCAATGCATATCAGGACAATAAAGCACTGCTGCTTTCTGATGACGCAAAAGTAAACACCAAGCCGCAGCTGGAAATTTTTGCAGATGATGTAAAATGTAGTCACGGCGCGACGGTCGGACAGCTGGACGAAGAAGCAATTTTTTACCTGCGTTCCCGCGGTATCCCCCAGGAAAAGGCACAGTCCATGATGCAGTATGCTTTCGCCAGCGACGTGTTTGAGTACATCCCGATTGCGTCCGTGAGAGAAAAAATAGATCATACTATTTTCGAACGTTTCAAAACCCTTTAAGGGAAAAGAATGAAAGATATTACCGCAGTAGAAAAAAACGTTCCGGCCCCGGCCCTAACGTATGATATAGACTCTGTATATAACGACTTCCCGATTTTGCATAAGCCGATTCGGGATAAAGAATTGATCTTTCTCGACAATGCGGCTTCTACACAGAAGCCGCAAATCGTAATTGATACGGTTAACCGCTACTATCAGGAAGAAAACGCCAATATACATCGCGGCGTTTACTATCTCAGCGAAGTTGCAACCCGCAAGTATGAAGAGGCGCGGGAAACCGTTCGCACTTTCCTCAATGCCACATCGGGAAAAGAAATCATTTTCACCAGTGGCACAACCGATAGCATTAATCTGGTCGCTAATGCATTTGGCCGGGAATTTTTTAAGCCCGGTGACGAAATTCTGATCACTACGATGGAACATCACTCCAATATCGTTCCCTGGCAAATGATCTGTGAAGACACCGGCGCGAAACTACGAGTTGCCCCGATTAATGACCAGGGAGAATTATTGCTTGATGAATTCGCAGGAATGATCAACTCCCGCACTAAATTGATTTCAGTTGTCTATGTTTCGAATTCTCTCGGTACGGTGAATCCTGTAGAAAAGATTATCAATTTGGCGCGCTCCCAAAACGTTCCAGTGATGCTGGATGCCGCACAGGCGATGGCACATACACCGATTGATGTGCAAAAGCTCGATTGTGATTTCCTGGCATTTTCCAGCCATAAGATTTTTGGCCCGACCGGCGTTGGGGTGCTTTACGGAAAAGAAAAGCATCTGGAAAAAATGCGTCCTTTCAAAGGTGGTGGAGATATGATTCGCCAGGTTACCTTTGAGAAAACGACATACAACGAGTTGCCCCATAAATTTGAAGCGGGCACACCAAATATGGCCGGTGTGATTGGCCTGGCCAGTGCACTCGATTATGTAACGAGCGTTGGTCTGGAAAGAATCCATGCCTACGAAAAAATGGTGCTAAATTATGGCACTGAACTGCTTTCCGACATTGATGAATTGCGAATTATTGGCACCGCCGCGGAAAAATCCGGCGCGATTTCTTTTATTATTGATAATATTCATCCGCATGATATCGGCACCTGGGTGGATCGTGACGGCATTGCCATCCGGGCCGGTCATCATTGTACACAGCCGGTAATGGACAGATTATGTATCCCGGCGACAAGTCGTGCATCTATAGCTTTGTATAACCGTAAGTCCGATTTTGATGCACTGGCGAGCAGTTTAAAAACTATTATTGAGGTATTTCGCTAATGGATGAATTGAGAGAACTTTATCAGCAGGTCATTCTCGACCATAATAAAAATCCGAAGAATTATGGCAAACCGGAAACCCATAGCCATGATTCCGAAGGATACAATCCGCTTTGCGGTGACCGCATCCACATCTACGCGGAAATCGAAAACGACATTATCAAAAGCGTTCGCTTTGAAGGTTCTGGTTGTGCAATTTCGAAAGCTTCTGCTTCAGTAATGACAACGATGCTGGTAGGGAAAAGTGTGACTGAAGCAAAGGCGATCTTCGATGGTTTCCAGGAAATGATCACCGCAGATGTTAACAGTTCTCCCAATTATGATAAAATGGGCAAACTGGCGGTATTTTCCGGTGTCAGAGAATTCCCGACCCGGGTTAAATGTGCCAGCCTGGCCTGGCACACTGTTTTAGCCGCGATTGAAAAAAATGACGATGTGGTATCAACTGAATAAATTGGAGTAAGAACATGACAGCCAATGATACATTAAAAGACGATATTGTTGCTGCAATTAAAACCTGTTACGACCCGGAAATTCCAGTCAATATTTACGAACTCGGTCTGATATACGACGTAATGATCGATGAAGAAAACATAGCCTTCGTAAAGATGACCCTCACCTCTCCGGCCTGCCCGGTCGCCGGCACACTGCCCGTTGAAGTAGAAAATAAAGTAAAAGATGTTGATGGCATCAGTGACGCCAAGGTGGAAGTGGTTTGGGATCCTCCCTGGAATATGGAAATGATGAG
>JAUIFT010000410.1 GCA_030430345.1 Calditrichia bacterium
AAAATCTTTTTTTCTTTTCATCATAGTTTAAATTAAAAAACTGGTACAAGATATCTTGATATGGTGAATCAAAAAAAGATAGTGTTACAAGGAGTTTGAAGAATGATTGAGAAGGAAACATCCCGAACGCCGGTGAAAGTTGTTGGCATTTCCGGGAGTTTAAGAAAAGGCAGCTATACCAAAAAAGTGGTGCAGTTAGCCCTGGACGGCGCGGCAGAGAATGGTGCGGAAACCTGCCTGATAGACTTGCAAGATTACAACCTGATATTTTGTGGCGCGGTGGAAGATGAAGCGGATTATCCTGAAGACGTTTTCCGGCTGCGCCGTCAGGTGAAAGAAGCGCAAGGCATAATTCTCGGCACCCCGGAATACCATGGCAGCTTAAGTGGCGTCCTGAAAAACGCGCTGGATTTGATGAGCTTCAATGAAATTGAGGGCAAGATGATGGGCCTGGTGGGAGTTTCTGGTGGTAACCTCGGGGCGATCAATGCCTTGAACAGCTTGCGGAATATCGGGCGGAGCCTCCATGCCTGGGTGCTGCCTCAGCAGGTTTCCGTTCCGGAAGCGGCGAATTATTTTGATTCGCGGGGAAACCTGGTCGATGAAGAATTGAAAGATCGCCTGCAAGAAGTCGGCCGGCTAATTGCCCGTTTCTCTACTTTGCATAATATCGGACAGGGCCAGGAATTTATTCGAATGTGGGAAAGTCTCCCGGTTAATCCCGGTGGGCGGAAGAAATCCTGATGCAGACCAAATTTCCTAAATCTGATCGCTATAGCGGAGAAAATGTTTCTTCCCTGCTAGTCTTCTTTAGTGAAATCACTCAGTTAAAACAACTATTCCGCCAGGGCTGGCTGCGCCGGCTGCGCCCGGAAATCTGTGAGACGGTAGCGGAGCATACTTTCCTGACCGCCATGATGGCCTGGATGATTGCCGAAGAATGTTTCCCGTCACTGGACAGTCAAAAAGTGCTGCGTATGGCGTTGTTGCACGATGTCGGAGAAATTTACGCTGGCGACATTACCCCGGTAGATGACGTTTCCGCCAGTGAGAAGTACCAACGGGAAAAAGCGGCCGTTGAAAAAATATTCAGCCGCCTTTCCAAAGGGAACCAATGGCTGGCCCTTTGGGAAGAATATGAAACGGGGGCATCGCCGGAAGCGCAGTTGGTTAAACAGGTCGATAAACTGGAAATGGCTTTGCAGGCCGGTGTTTACGAGTCAACGCAAGAAATCAATTTGCAGGAATTTTTCGATAGCGCTGCCGCTGCCATCAATGACCCGCACTTAAACGGCCTGTTTGACGAAATGCAATCTGCCAGAAAACCACAGAAAAATAAAGACTAACGGCAAACAACGAACAACGATTAACCACCTGCCCCAACCTGATAAAATTTTGATTTTTCAATTTTTTTCATCACTTTAGAAAATGCGCTGATTATATTTGCAAAAGAAATGTAAATATATACCTTTCATATAATTAAACGGAGCCTCCCCTATGCATTTGTCTCGTATCTTAACCACAATATTCGGTGTGTTGGCGATTTGTTTGTTCATGAGCAGCAAGGCATTGTTGGCACAGGATTGGGATAAGGTAACTATCAACAGTGAAAGCGTCACCGGGAATATTTATATGCTGACTGGCCGGGGAGGCAATATCGGTGTTTTAGCCGGCGACGATGGTGTGGTGATGATCGATGATCAGTTTGCGGAACTGAGTGATAAAATTCGCGCTGCCGTTGGTGAAATTAGTAAGGCAGATATTCGCTTCCTGCTGAATACCCATTTGCATGGGGATCATACCGGCGGTAACGAAAATTTTGCGAACAGCGGCGTGGCGATTGTAGCGCACGAAAATGTTCGTGAACGGATGAGTAAGGAAGAATTCAATCGATTTTCCGGTAGAAAGCGGCCTGCCGCACCGAAAGCGGCGTTGCCGATCGTTACTTTTACCCAGGATGTCACTTTTCACCTCAATGGTGAAGAAGTGTATGTTTTTCATCTGCATAATGCCCATACCGATGGCGATGCAGTTGTTCATTTCCGCAACGGGAATGTGATACACACCGGCGATATCTTTTTTGTCGGCAAATTTCCGTATATCGACCTTTCGGTCAATGGATCTGTCAATGGGCTGATAAAGGCGGTGAATCATATTTTGGCATTGTGCGATGAGGAAACGAAAATTATTCCCGGTCACGGCCCGTTAACAAACATGGCGGCTTTAAGCGAATATCGCAATATGCTCGTAACGGTTCGCGATAGAATTGCGCCGTTGGTAGAAGCAGGAAAATCGCTGGACGAAGTAAAGGCAGCAGCACCTTCCGCCGAATATGATGAAGGATGGGGTGGGGGATTCATTAATCCCGATCGCTTTGTGACCACTGTTTATAACAGCTTGCTATCGGAAAAAGAGTAAGCTGCGCTTTTTTCCAATAGTTTTTTATGTAATGTTGAAGTTTAATTTATTACGGACGATTGTTTAATCCGGATGATTTTGATTGAAAGATTGAAAAATATTTTACCAGCTCTGCTGATAATTTCCTGGAGCTTTTACCTGCTGCTGTTTTCCTGTAATCCACCGGACCCGGTTGTAGACTTAGGCAGTCCCCGGGAAGTTGAAAAGGTGAAACGGGAGGCTGCTCCCAGTCCATATCCCCCTCATTACTCCCGGATGGCAGTGGATGTCAACTGGGGTTTCTTGCAGCGAAAATTTGATACGCTGGCTGTTAGCGGTTTTAATATGGTCGATGTGGAAAGCTACATGATTGGCGGAGATCGCTGCTATGCCGGCATTTGGCAACCGGGGCAAACAGCGCATCTACTGTTGAAAATGGATGGCTGGGCCGGTTTTCAGGAAAAATGGAACGAGTTTGACCGGGTCGGTTTTTTTCTCTCCGACTTTGAGGTTTTTCTGGAAAATGGGAACCGGAAAATTATCGGCATCTGGCACCGCGAAAATAGCCGTAACCGATTCCGTAGCGATCTGAGCTGGAAAGAGTTTGTGAAAGCCCGTGATGATTTGGAGAAAACAGGTTATAAGCTGGTCGATTTGGAAGTATATGCCACCCATGGCGCGGTAAAATATGCCGGCCTGTGGAAATTACAACCGAACGAAAAGAAGTATAAAATCTGGAAGGCATCTTCCTGGGGAGAATTTCAACGGAAATGGCGGGAGTTTGGCCGCGAAAATTATCGCATGTTCGATTTTGAAATATTTTATGAAGGTGGCGTAAAAAAATACGCCGGTCTTTGGAGTCCCGGGAAAGATAATTTCAGCCTTTGGGCAGAATCAGATTATAAAAGCTTTATAAAAAAGCGCCGCAAGTTTAACAGCCAGCAACTGCAATTTATCGACCTGGAAGTAGAAAGTGGTACCACCCGCAGTTTTTCCGGGGTGTGGCGATACGGCAATGCTAAATTCCGCGATACCAAACCAGATTTCAAGGAGTTGAAAACAGGCCAAAATCCGCCAACCACCGGAAGCAAATCAGGCGGAGGCTAATCGCTGCTTAACAAATGCGAATGTAAGTGATCCCTAAGGAGGCAATATGAATCGGGAGCGATTGAAGCAGCAGTTGATTTTCCACGAAGGAATGGTCCTGAAACCCTATCGGGATACCAAAGGGATATGGACAATTGGGGTTGGTCGTAATATGGAAGCGAATCCCGTTGAGGATGAACTGGGACGCCAGGTAGATAGTAACGGCATTAGTGAAGGCGAAGCAATCTTCCTCCTGAACAATGATATTAGCACTGTTGAAAAACAGGTTAAAAATAACATTCCTGCCTATTTCCAAATCTCTGAACCACGACAACATGTCCTTCTTGACATGGCCTTTAACCTGGGCATCAGCGGCCTGCTGCGTTTTCAAAATATGTTGCGGGCGCTAAGCAGGGGCGACTACAATCGGACTGCCGAAGAAATGCTCAATTCCCTCTGGGCCGAGCAGGTTGGTAAACGGGCGCAAACACTCGCGACGATGATGCGCTTCAGTACGCCG
>JAUIFT010000411.1 GCA_030430345.1 Calditrichia bacterium
CATCTGGCAGCTGCTCAATTTTCTCGCTGGTCACTCGCGCTTCCGAGGACGTAAGGTCTTTTTGAATAACGTCCCGGTTCGCAACCACGACAACCTCGTTCCCCAGGTCAATCGCTGCGGAACTCAGCTCGAAACTTTGACGAGTAGTTAAGTCTACGGAAACCTGCACACCGGATATCCGTACATCCTGGTAACCGATATACTGAACAACAAGGGTATAATTTCCCGGCGGGACATTCAGGATAAAATAACTGCCATCCAGATCTGTCGTTGCTCCCAGCGGAAGTCCGTCCACCAGAATATTCGCCCCAATCAATGGTTCGCCATTTTCTTTACTCAGGCTTACCATCCACACTAATAATAACGTGATAGCATTGCGTCGCATACACACTCTCCTATCTTCAGGATCTTTTCAACTCTCTATACTCAAAAACGAACGAGGCAGTGGCTGTTCCCCGCTTCAGGCGCAAAGGGTATAACCACCAACCGTTAATTTTTTGCTGCCGTATCACTCAGTAGTGTCAAACTTTTCAACACTTCCAGGTCTTTTTCAATGACGCTTTCTTGGCGCAGTTTATTTACCGTTACCCGAAAGACTTCTTCGCGTTTCGCGGCGATCAATTCGGTCGCGACTGCACTTTTCACCACCGCAAAGGGTTGTTGCATCCCTTCCCGGCGGGCATGAAAGCGAATAATCCAGAATGTATCATCATCCTTAAAAGGCCCGGCGATTTCCCCGGGCTTCATGGCAAAAATTTGATCTGCGATGGGGCCGAGCACTCTCCGGGGTAACCAGTCCGTAAATCCATCAACCATTTGAATGCCCCCCAACACCGAATGCGCATTGACCAGAGCGGTGAAATTTTCTCCGGCCAGCGCCCGTTGCTTCATCTTTGCAATATCCAGGGAATCATTCATTGCCAATATTTGTATTTTTACCGTTTCTTCGCCACGGAACTGGGTTTTGTTCTGCTCATAAAACTCGCGCATTTCCGTTTCGGCAATACTATTCATAGTGATATCGGTAATGACATCTTTAAAGAAATAGGTTTTCGCGAATCGGCTTTCAGCGGCCAGTTTCAGCTGCTGCCCCGGCAGCTTCTCATAACCACCCGCTTCTGCCTGCCGATAGAGTAATTCCCGGGTAACCAGTCCTTGCAAAGTAAGTTGCAGACTAAACTTATCCCGGATTAGGTTGATAAATTTAGGTTTCACCTGGCCCAGCTCCTGCAGTGCTTTCGCAACATCCCAGGTAGTTCCTTCGCCAAATTTCAAGCAGGGATGGGTGCTATCGGCCAGGGCCGGCTGTTCAGCGATATTCGTGAAAAGCGTATCATCAGCCGCGGGAGTATTGTGGATCAATTGCATTGCCTGCCAAAGTATATCCAACCCATTCGGATCATAGACAATATTGGCCTCTTCTACCAGGCGGTTAATTTCCGCTCTTTCCGCCAATTCTATCCGCTTGCGGTGCAGATGCCTTTTCAGAAATTTCTTTTTTTCCAGAAATTGAGTTTCGGTAATTATCGGGGTGCGCTGCCGGTCTTCAACTTTGATGATGCTAAAACCATCGCCGGTTTGCACTGGTGGAGATACTTCTCCCTGGGTGAGCTTATATGCGACATCTTCAAAAGCCGGGTCCATATCACCCGCGGCAAAATACCCCAAATCGCCTCCACTGGAAGCTAAGTGCTGGTCGGTAAAGATATTACGGGCGAGCTCCTCAAATGTTTTACCGTCCTGAACCAGCTGGTAGATACTATCCGCCGCCTGGCGATCGCGGGCATAGAGATGGCGAACACGCAATTTTGTGTTCAAGCGATAAAATGCTTCGCGTAAATCATCATCATTTACGGAAACCTTATCTTTGATCTCGGTCTTTTTCCAGGCAGCAATCAAGACTTTCTTCCGGTAATATTTGAGCAAAGACTGTAAATACGAATTGTCACGATACTTGGAAGTATCTACATGATGCGCAATAATATATTCGTTAATAATATTGTTGAGAATTTGATCGCGTTGGCGAAGATTGTCGCGTATCCCTGATGAGTTCAGGAAATCTTTGTAGCGAGGTAAAAACTCCTCAGCGGTTACAATTTCCCCGTTTACACGGGCGACAACCGTCTGCTCAGGGTTATCGCTGCAGGAAAAACAACCGATCAGCAGGCAAAAAATAAGTAATAACTTTTTCCGGGACTTTTGCATCAACGATCCTTACCGAAAATCCAAACAATAACCCGTCATCCCCTTGGCAAGCGTCTTTCGCTCCGTCTCTTGCCACGAAACCGTTTACTTTCTCTAAAACAGTGCTGACTACCAGAAAAACAGTAGTAACTCTATTCAGAGTGACTATTATCATCATTTTCCGTGATTAAGTCAAGGAGAAATTTTAAATAATCGAAAAATACTTAGATTTCGGGCAGCAAATAAAAACCCCGCCCGAGCACTAATTATTGGTTATTATTACGGTAGGCGCGAATGCTGCTTGCAAGGCCAATTGCCGGTTGATAATTCGCGTCGATGCGCAGGGCGTTATTAATTGCAGCTTCGGCCGCATCCAGATTTTTGAGGTTGGCATAACTCAGTCCGAGAAAATAAAATGCCAGTTTTTGCTGTTCCGGACTTAACTGCAGCGTTCCATCATTACTGCCGTTCAGTGATTGCTGCAAAGCTTCTACTGCTTGTTCAAAACGATTTTGCGCAACGAATATCTGGGCGATTTTTGCGTTGAGAAAAGGATTGTCCGGATTTCGCCGCAATCCCCGCTCATACCAGAGGCGCGCTTTCCCCCACTGCTCTTGCCGGCCATAGATATCCCCAATCCGCATTGCCGGCACATAGTTTTCATGAAACGCGCGATGAACAGTGTTATATTGATTAATCGCCGCTTCCGGTTGATCATCTGCCAGGAGCCATTGTGCCAGTTCATAATGGGCCTCATCCCAAAAAACCTTCCCCTGCAGATGGCGATAGGCTAAATTCTTCACAATCGCCGGCGAGCGGGTGCTATATAAAGAAGAATCCGCTGGCAGATTCGCGAATGGCCAGCGCCGGGTCAGGAAAAAGGTGCGCATCCGGCCAAACTCCAAGTCCAGTTGACTCACTCCGCCATCTTTGTTTTGGAATTCCGTGAGAATCCTGGCAATATTTTCATCATTGATCAGATTATCTTTCCAGCCGATTTTCTCGGGCGGATTAATAATTTGAATCTTTTTTAAGACCTCAAAAAAAGTTTGGGCCATCAGGCGATAGCCGTTAAAGTTCGGATGGAGATGTTCAACAAAAAAACGCTCTCCCGGTATGCCCCCGGCACTGGCGCGGCGAAAAATCTCTTCCATATCAACAAAAGGTTGATCCTGCGCTTGCGCGACTGCTTTGATAATTGGGTTGATCGCACCGGGGGCCCGAAAACGAAGCATATCCAGATCGCGGGCACGGGCAAATCCTTCGTAAACGCCGCTGCTGTCTTTCCTTTGCAGCATCGCTTGTGCCCGGTAATAATGGGCATTCGCAGCGTTTGGCGCGATTGCCAGTACTTTCTCAAATGCTGCAATTGCATCATCATAGGCTCCGGCGGACAACAAGCTTTGCCCTTCCAGCAATTTGGCATTACTGCGGTTTTTTGCCGCTTCATCCAGATGATTATAATCGGAAACAAATGGCGGCTGGTCCGCAAGATTGCTTACTAAATTGCTTAAAATGATCGGTACGCCAGCCGATTTGGCCTGTTTAACAATATCTGTCAGGTTCGCCTGATAGTTCTCCAGCGTTGCCGGTAATTTTTCATCCTCATAAGGCAGTGTTTTACCGGCAGACATCACTTGCATCAGGGGAGCATCAATAGCTTCCCCGCTTCCGGAAGAGAAAAATCCCAGCAGTTGCTGAAGTAGCTGGACAGTACGAAAACGGCGGAGTTTCAGATAATTAAGAATCAGCGTCCGGTTATCACCGACCTTTTGAGAGGACAATGATCCATAGGCGCCATAAAATTCATTATGCCCG
>JAUIFT010000412.1 GCA_030430345.1 Calditrichia bacterium
AAAAATTTGTCAGCCAAAGTCATGGGCATCCGGGTAAAACATTTTCTCATTGTTACCCTGACCTTCATTTTCATCACCGCACTGCTTAGCCAGTTTACCGACCTGGTGAACAAGATCCCTGAAAATCCCCAACATATCTGGGATACACCTGCAGGGCCTTTGGGAATTTTAATGCTGCCGATTTTTGCCCTAATCTTTCTCTATCTGTTTACGATGGCTTATAAGAGTTATCGAAAAGCTGAAAATCTTGCGCAACAGCGGTTTATCTTAATACTGATCATTGGCACATCCCTGTGGATACTTTTCGGTTATGTCGGCGCGCTGGCATTTCCGGTAGGTAGTAAAACCTGGTCTGCCATTAGTTATATCGGCACGGCAATTATGGCGGTGTTTTACTTTGTCGCTATCATCAATTTTCAATCGGACAAAGTGCACGCGCTCAATCTCGGGCTCGAAGAAAAGGTCGCAGAGCGGACGCGCGAACTTCGCGGGAAAAACATCGAGCTGAAGGATGCGTTTAACCAATTAAAGGAGATGCAAAAGCAAATTATCGTTCAGGAAAAGATGGCATCGCTGGGGCAGCTCGTAGCCGGGTTAACCCATGAATTCAACACACCGATCGGCGCCATGCGCAGCATGCAAAGCACAAAGTCGAAAGCATTGAAGCGATTGGAGAAAGCCCTCAGCAGGCAACTTGCTGAAAGCAGCACAGACAGCCGGGAAATCAAAAAAATGATGAAGGTAATATTTGACGCGGACCAGCTGATTGATGAGGGCACCAGCCGTCTACACGACATTATTGAAAATTTAAAAAATTTTGTTAGGCTGGATGAATCGGAAACAGTGAAGGCCAACATTCATGACGGGATTGAGAGTGTGCTCTCCTTACTGGAGAATGATATTCTGAAAGATATTCAGACCATTCGCCAATATGGTGAAGTGCCGGAGATCGTTTGTCAGCCCCGCAAGCTTAACCAGGTTTTCCTGAATATAATTAAGAATGCCGCCCAGGCAATCAGCGGCGGAAATGGGTGTATCACCATCATAACTGTTTTACAGGAAAACAGCATTCATATTTCCATCCAAGATAATGGTAGAGGCATTGAACAGAAAGATTTGTCATCGATATTTGAGCCGGGTTTTACCACTAAGAACGCAATCGTTCGGGCCCGGCTTGGTTTAGCGATTAGTCAGCAGATCGTCCAGGAACATCAGGGCAGTATACGGGTCGACAGCGAGCCGGGAAAAGGGTCGGTTTTTACCATCATTCTCCCGCTTGAATCTCCTGCGGATGTCCACGCAGATAATTGATTGACGGTTATTTCTAATTAAACACATCCTGTTAATGCATCGAAAACTGCTTGGTGATTATCTTCCAGCCCTCGGCCACTTTATAGAGGGTCAGGTAATCCGTAAACTTAAGCTGCTCATCTTCATACACAATCAGCTTTACCATGGCGGTTTGACCGGTAACGTCAATCATCGCATATTCCGTTCGGTAATTTCTCTTCGGCTTACCGGCGTTTTTTTTCCGGTTGACCTCCAGACGTTCGATCCAGCTGCTCAGGGTTCTTTTCGAGAAAGTCTCCTTATAATAGACGTACATATTAAATTCGGGATGAATTCCTTTCCGCAAGTTCTCTAATTCGCCATTCCCATAAATTACCTCAACATAACTTTCCTGGACCACCTTCTTCACTTCTTCCACTTCATCAGTGGCCTCCGGACCAGCCAGGCAAAAATTAGTGATAATCAGTATTGCTAAAACAGCGATGAATCGTTTCATATAAAACTCCTTTATCAAGGATATTTATTTATCTGATACCCGCCAAATTTTGACCGTTTTATCTCCGCTCCCGCTGGCGAAATACTGTCCATCTTTACTGTAGGAAACGTAGTTGACATCATCGGAATGGCCGTTCATGGTTTGCAACAATTTGCCGGATGCGACTTCCCACATTCGTAAAGTAATTCCCGGCGCCGGGCCGGCATAGCCAAAGTGATATTGGAGAAATTCCCCGAGTACTTTTTTATCCCGGCTCCCGCTCAGCAGGTATTTTCCA
The DNA here is from genome assembly GCA_030430345.1 of Calditrichia bacterium. The sequence goes on from JAUIFT010000412.1 coordinate 2,064, forward strand.
TCCGGACTAAAGGCAACACCGTAGACGCACTCCGATTCTCCCGACAAGCTTCGGATCAATTTCCAATCACTGGTGTTCCAAAGTTTTACGGTTTTATCATCACTGCCACTGGCGAGCATTTTTCCATCGGGACTAAAAGCAACGGAGACGATTGCTTCCCCATGCCCATCTATTGTCTCCAGAACATCCCCGCTGCGCGTATCCCAGATCTTTATGAGATGATCATGCCCGGCGCTGGCCATTTGGGTGCCGTCCGTATTAAAGGCCAACGACCAAACATCGCCTTCCGAGTGCCCGGCCAGCGGCTGCACGAGATCATCCTCGACATTAACTAAAGTGACCCGCCCTTTCCTGCCGCCGGTTGCGATCGTTACGCCATCCGGGCTATAGGTCAGTCCCCAAATGGTGACGTTCGGCGTCTCATAAGTTTTCAACAAACGGCCATCAGCGACGTTCCATATCCGCAGCATGCTATCATAACAGCCGGTCGCTACATTTTTCCCATCCGGACTGAAAGCCACTGCCGGAACGCCGTAAGGATGGGTCAGCTTTTGCAAAACTTTCCCGCTTTTAAAATTCCAGATCAACACCTGGTTATCAATACCGGAACTTGCTACCAGAAAACTGTCCGGACTAAAAACAACTGCCCAAACGTTTTCAGTATGTTCTTCAAAGGTAAAGTGTAGCCCGGCAATGTCGTTCCCGACGCCTTCTGCCTGAATATAAAGTTGATCAATCAAAAGAAATATCAACAGTAACCCGGCAACACCAGCTGCAATCTTTTTCACTTTTCCAGTCCGCTTTGCTTTTCCCATCTCATTCCCTCAGCTCAATTCTATCAACGCTTCTGTTAGATTTATGCGTTCAATGATTAACGGCATCCGGAGATTCAAGTTGCCGTAACACAGCAAATTGCAAAAATTATTTCCGCCAGTCAAACGGAGGTATATCTACCGCCCAAAGGAATATAATTTTGTTGATTTTTCCATCTATCAGATGCTTATTTAAACCCCTTAATCAAGGGAAGTGAAAATCTATTCGAACAGCTGTGGAGGAGTGCCATGCAGATAAAAACCCCAGATTGGGTAAAACATACCGTTTTTTATCAAATATTTCCGGACCGCTTTGCCCGAAGCGCCCGTTCGGAAACGCCTTCCGGCATTACTTTGAAACCCTGGGGCGCTCCGCCGGAAGAACAGGGCTTTCAAGGGGGAGATCTGCGGGGTATTGTCGACAAACTGGATTATCTGCAGGATCTTGGCATTGGCGCAATTTACATGACGCCGATTTTTTCATCGGCCGCCAACCACCGCTACCATACCTTCGACTACATGCAGGTGGATCCGCTGCTCGGCGGTAATGAAGCACTGCGCGAGCTGCTCGATGAAGCGCATGCCCGCAACATGAAAGTCGTATTGGACGGTGTTTTTAATCATGCCAGCAGAGGCTTCTGGCCGTTTCATCATGTTTTAGAGAACGGTGGAAATTCCCCTTACCTGGACTGGTTTACGATTAACGGCTGGCCTTTACGTCCTTACAATAACGACCGTGAACACCCGCATAATTACGCCGCCTGGTGGAACTTGCCCGCACTACCGAAACTCAACATCAAAAATCCCGGCGTTCGCCAATATATTCTCGATGTTACCCGCTACTGGCTGGAGTTCGGCATCGACGGCTGGCGCCTCGATGTTCCGGAGGATATCGACGATGAGGAATTCTGGCAGGATTTCCGGAAGGTGGTTAAATCGACCAATCCGGACGCATACATCTGCGGGGAGATTTGGCGGATTGCCCCGGAATGGCTGCAGGGGGACCGCTTCGATGCCCTCATGAATTACCCCTTTGGCGTCCCGGCAATGAATTTCTTCGGCGCGGAAACAGTGACGGGCTATCGGAAGAATGCCCAGTACGATCTCCAGCCATTGTCCGAAGGTG
>JAUIFT010000413.1 GCA_030430345.1 Calditrichia bacterium
CCGGACTGAGCGGTTTTTTGCTGGCCGGCTGGATTAAAAAATGACCTGGATGGTTTCCTGAAAGGAGCGGAGGTTGTTTACTGGGGCCATATTATGGAATCTTGCTGTTTCAGTGATGCCACCGGGTAATACCTGAAAAAGAAAATAACCACAACAAAAAGGACGTTGTGAATGATGTTAAAGATTGCATGCCCTCGCCATAAATCGGAGATTTCCAAGCCAACCAGGGGAATCGCAAAGATGACTGCGCCTGAGGCAAAATAAATAAGAATGGAAGCCGCAAAATAAAATCTGAAATCCTTATGTGGAATAACATCTAAAGCGCTGAAAATCTTATAAAAAAGGCGCATTGCCAAAAAGCACACCAGCAAAGAACCAGCAGGACGGATAAAAGTACTGATTTTCATTGGCAGAAATCCTAAATTCAATAATGTCGCGACCACTGCCAAATAAATGATTGCATAAGAAAAAATACCCCACTTATAACCATTAACTATTTTTTTGTTGGGTTCCCAGCACATGAAAATATTTGCGATTAAAGGAAACTCAAAAAAGTTAAATACCAGCAAAAACCAGTGATTGTTAATTCCATTGATGGCTGTTATAAAGCCGACAAATTCAGAGCAAGCTGCGAGAATCCAGTATAATAATATCTGTTTTTTACCCGGACCATTTCCACGTAAAAAAATAAAGCTTAGTAATACAGGAAGCAGAGTTGAAAATCCAGAAATATGCGGAAGTAGCGGTACATTACCCATTGGCCATAGCATCGTTTTGTTCGGCCACAGTTTAGAGTTTTGCGGGGATATAAACAAGCGGTTTTACCATAAACCCCCAACGGTATTACCAGGGTAATACCGTTGGGGATAAGACAGTGGATGAATGACCTTTATAACGTGGCGGGCATGGCCTCGGTTTTATTGACTTTCGTATATTGCAAGAAGAGACGATCATTGTTGAGTGGATTTTTCTCTGCGCAAAATGGCGGGCAGGGATAAGAATACTCAGCATAAACGCCTTCCAGCATGTCATGGCCATGTGCATTAATGCCGAGGAGAATAATAACCCGGCGACCGTTCTCTTCTCTACCGAAATAATAGCGCAGACCTTCGCAGTTGCCTTGGTCGAGAATTTTCCGAACAGCCATTGCCCCGAAGAAGCCACCTTTGAGTGCACCGAGGCCGGCAGCCTGCCGATAGCGATAGGTTTTTTCTCCGGCAGTGGAGAGAGAAACAGGCTGCTGAAGGTCAGCAATGATTGCTTTCTGCCCATCCAAAGGCGGATGAATCACTGCTGCCTTCAGCAAGTGATTGTCGAGAATATCATTGCGATTCTCGTCGGTGCCGCAAAGCACCAGCATTTCTTCATTTTCTGAGTTCAGTGCATAATAATATCGCATGCCGACAGCATCGGACTGATCCAGCACGGAGAGAACATCTTTCTTGCTGAATAAGCCGCCAAAGATTGCATCTGGCGCTGCGGTTTTACGATAATTTTCAACAAATACATTGACTGCTGCGCGGGTAATAGAATGATTTTCCATTCCATTAAATTTCTGGCCGGTAGTACGCATGGCAATACCTCATTATTAGAGTTGGTAGTGGATTTATTAAGGCAACTCTTTTTGCCGGCAGTGCGTTACCTGTCATTCACTATCTCAAAGGCAGTGCCAGGTGTTTTTTAAGGATTGAAAATTTTTGGTATAAAAGACTGGAAATAATAACGTTGTATGAAATTTTGTATTGGACTTTCTTAAATACTCAAGATTTAAATATTGGCATATTACAAACAGCTTGAAATTTGCTGATTGCAAATCCCAATTATGAAATAAGGAGGCATTATGAATATCCCTGCATGTCAGCTGGCAATTATTCAGCATGCACCGGTGTTCTTAAATCTGGCGGCCAGCATGGAGAAGGCCGTTTCATTGATAGATACAGCCGCAAAGGATGGCGCTAACATTATCGTTTTTCCGGAAACATGGTTACCCGGCTATCCTGTTTGGCTGGACTTTTCCCCCGGCGCAGCCTTGTGGAACCATCCTCCGGCAAAAACGCTTTACCGATTGCTTGCTGAAAATTCTCCGGAGATACCCGGGCCGGAAATCGCCCGGTTGCAGGAAGCTGCACAAAAAACGAAAACTTATCTGGTAATGGGACTTCATGAACGCTGGCGGGGAACGCTCTACAATACCATGCTTTATATCTCTCCGGATGGCAGTATCGATCTGCATCGTAAGCTGATGCCAACCTATACGGAGCGGTTGGTCTGGGGGAGAGGCGATGGCAGTACTTTAGCAGTCCTTGATACCCCGTTTGGGAAGCTGGGAGGGCTTATTTGCTGGGAACACTGGATGCCCCTGGCCCGTGCGGCAATGCATGCGAAACAGGAAACGATTCATATCGCCCAGTGGCCCATGGTTAAATCCGGCAATCTGCTGGCCAGCCGCCACTATGCTTTTGAAGGACAGTGTTTTGTTGCTGCGGCCGGTTGCGTGCTCAGTAAGACGGAAATACTGGATGGCGTGGCTTCTGTCGCTGGTAAAAAAAGCCCGTCAATCGATTTACTGAAGGAAATGCCGGTAAAAAATGAAGCGCAATTATTAAAAGGCGGCAGTGCCATTATTGCTCCGGACATGAAATGCCTCGCCGGGCCGGTAATGGAAACCGCGGAGATTCTTCAGGCAACGTTAAATCCCGAACTGCTTTTGGAAGGGCGTTTATTTATGGATTCGGATGGCCATTATGCCCGTCCCGATGTTTTTCAATTGACGGTGAATGAACGGCCGCAGGAAAATGTCCGCTTTGAAGGAAAATAGCGGTTTGCAAATAAAAGAGGGATTTTTTCGAAAAAATCAGTCATAATTTGCCCCTACCAACAAATTTAAGAGACGGGAACCTTCTTAGGTTTCTACGTAATAAAAATAGTCGGCCGCGGCAAATTACGCTTATCATGTTTAGTGGAATTTGATTTGAAATAGGGCGCCAATTGTTTATCTTCCCGACTTTATAATCCTTTTGCGGCAATATTCAGGAGAATTATGCACCTCAAAAGACATATCATTTCCATTATTATACTTGGCTGTTTATTCCTATTAACCGCCCATGCTCAGCCGACCCGCCGTGCCAGTGCCGGAGAGATTCAACACGCTCTGAAAAAACTGACTGTCCTTGGCAGCGCTTTATATGTCGCTGCCCATCCCGATGATGAAAACACCACTGTACTCGCCTGGCTTTCCAATGGGCGCATGATGGAAACCGCCTATCTTTCTCTAACCCGGGGCGATGGCGGTCAGAACCTTATCGGTAATGAAAAAGGGGATTTACTGGGCGTTATCCGCACCCAGGAGTTGCTGGCCGCACGGCGCATCGATGGCCCCCGCCAATTTTTTTCCCGGGCTGTCGACTTTGGGTATTCGAAATCGCCGGAAGAAACCCTTTCCATCTGGGGGAAAGCAACGATTTTAGCGGATGTGGTTTGGACGATCCGCAAATTTCGTCCGGATGTGATCATAACCCGTTTTACGCCGGAATTAGGTGGTCATGGCCATCACCGGGCTTCGGCGATTCTCGCGGAAGAAGCCTTCCACGCCGCTGCCGATGCAAACGCTTTTCCGGAGCAGCTAAAATACCTCGATATCTGGCAGCCAACCCGCCTGCTTTGGGACGACTGGCGCCGGGAAAAAGACATCAACCCGGAAGATGCTGAAAAAAGAATTTCATTGAATGTGGGAGAATTTAATCCGCTGCTGGGAAAATCATACAGCGAATTGGCAGCACTGAGCCGTAGCCAGCATAAGTGCCAGGGATTTGGCGCCACGGCATACCGCGGCGCTCGCCTGGAGAGTTTCGCGCATACCGCCGGAGTGCCGGCCAGCGAGGATTTATTCGAAAATGTGAATACCACCTGGCAACGAGTGCCGGGAGGCGAAAAGATCGGCCAGGCGATCAAAGAACTCGGCGGCGTCCGGCTCCAGGGCAAGCCCTTTCAGGTAGCAGGC
>JAUIFT010000414.1 GCA_030430345.1 Calditrichia bacterium
GGCGTTGCGTCTTGGGCCAAATACCGTTGAAACTGTGCGTTAAAGGCATCCAAATGCTTGCGGTAAATTTCCGTGCCTTTGGTGCTTAAGGGACTGTCCACATATACCGGAATAAGAGGCAGCATTTCGAAATTATGCAAATAGTCTAAGGCAAACACGATTTCTTGGGTTCTGCCTATAGAAAAGGCAGGGATAATCAGCTTTCCCTTTCGATCCACGCAGGTCTCCCGAATGAGCTGCACCAAGTCGCTTAGGCCAAAATCCTGATCGTCATGCAATCGATCGCCATAGGTGCTTTCAATCAATAAATAATCACTATGGTTTATAGTGGCGGGAACATGCATAATAGGATCACTTGCACGGCCCAAATCTCCGGAAAAAGTGATTGTTCATCATGGCTGGACGGAGATGGGGCAGGGCGTGAACACCATGGCGCTGCAATTCCTGGCGCAGGAAACCGGCATCGATCCGGCGATTATCGAGGTGCGGGTGGAAACCACCGGGAAGGCACCGGCGGGAATGACTACTGCTTCCCGGGCTACTTCCCTTATCGGCAATGCGATTTTGGATGCCGGAGAAAAGATTCGCGAAGATTTACAGCGCAATACTTTGGCCGACCTCGCCGGCAACATCTATGAAGGTGAGTGGGTTTGTGACTGGACGACCAAACCCGGGAAAGACACCGATAAAATCGAAACTCATTATTCCTATAGCTACGCCACCCAGTTAGTGACGCTTGATGAAGAGGGACAGATTGATACCGTTTTCGCTGCGCACGATGCCGGAAAAATTATTAACCCGACCTTGTTTGAAGGGCAGATCGAAGGATCGATTCATATGGGACTGGGTTATGCCATCAGCGAAGATATGGTTTATGAAAATGGCGTTCCGAAATCGACCCGCCTGCGTAAGTGTGGTATTCTCCGCGCCAAGGAAACCCCGAAGATGGTGGTGATTGGGGTGGAAGTCCCGGATCCGCATGGCCCTTATGGGGCGAAAGGCGTCGGAGAAATAGGTCTGGTGCCCACTGCCGGGGCGGTCGCCAATGCCCTTTACCAATTCGACAAGGTGCGTCGCTATGAACTGCCAATGCGTATTAAACGGCGGCGCGGATGATACCAGGGGATTAAGCTGAGGGCAATTAGGCTAAAGGTTACACATACTTACCTTCAGCCTTTAGCCTGATCCCCTAAAGCTTTTCATATAAAGAACTTACCCTTTTTGTTTACCGCTGTTCTCCTGCCTTGCACAGTGCAAAATTTGCATATTTTCCGAAAAACGGCTAATATCTTCCCAGAAAAGGCGTTGGCGGGCGTGTGGATTCTGCTTCTTCAGTATTTTATGTTTTGCGATTTAAATGGGTTTTACCTAAACGCAATAGCAGCACAACCTCACTTAAATTGAAGGAGATGTATTATGGATACGAAGAAGTTAACGCTGGGATCACTGGCAGGGGCGGTAACATTGTTTCTGCTGGGATTTGTCTTTTATGCAGTTTTACTGGAAAGCTTTTTCAATGAAGCCGCCGGTGCTTCTGCCAGTGTCTATAAGGCAGAACCAACGCTATGGGCGATCTTTGTTGGCGAACTATTAATGGCTGTTCTGGTAGCTACTATTTTCCTGCGCTGGGCAACAATCAGCACCTTTATGGGCGGTTTGAAAGGCGGGGCGATTATCGGTACGCTGCTCGGGCTGGGTTTTGCTTTCACCATGTTTGGCACAACTACGATGATGTCGTTACCAGCAATTTTGGTAGAAGGCGTTGTATCTGCCATTCGTTTCGGCATTGCCGGCGGCGTTATCGGCTGGGTACTTGGCCGGGAATAGAAATTTAGATTGAAAAGTTGTCAGCCGCTGCTATGGAGCCAGCGGCTGACTTTTAATGAATTTGCCACGGATTTCAAGGACGGGCCGTGCATTTTCAACAGCCTATTTGTCTTGTGTTTATATTTGCGGATTTCTGCAAATAGCATCTGATAACGGCTTTTCTCAGAAAATCCGGTCCGTAAAACTGCGAAATCCGTGGCTTTATTTTTTTCCTGTATCATCAGGAAATCAGATGATTTCCGTCAGGGAATGTCATACCAATTATTTTTCTGTAAAACGAATAACTGCGATTTCCGCCGATGCGCGATAGCGAATCGGGGAAAGTGTGCGCCCAACCCCATTGGTGACTACCGCCGTGAGCGCGCCAAAGCGATATACCCCGCTGTAAAAAAGGTTTTCGAAACGCGTTGGCGTTAGCGATGCGCCGAAAGGACGAAAAACCATCTGCCCGCCATGTGTATGTCCTGCCAACAATAAATGATACCCATATGCTTCCGCCGTCCGAATAACCAGCTGAGATGGTTGATGCACCAGGAGTATTTTTAAATCCGCCGCCGGTGCAGTTTCCAGGAGGTGGGTTAACTGTCGCTGGGAAATACGTTGACTGTAAATATAAGTGACTCCGGTAACGAGTACTTTACTGCCATTGTAATCCAGCACCTGATGATCGTTTTCCAAAAATGACCAGCCGCAGTTTCGCAGTCCGGCAGGAATTGTTCGGGGGTTCGCCCAGTAATCGTGATCGCCCATGCAAGCAATTTTGGCGAGCGGCGCTTCGTGCCGGCAAAGTACATCCTGACCCTGCTCGATAAAATATTCTCCGGAGGTGACCAGGTCTCCGCCGAAAAGAATTACGTCACTCCCTGCTGCATCAACCGCCTGCTGATATCTTTCCAGCTTGGCGCCCTGGGTGTAGCGGTCTACTTGCACATCCGAGGTGAAAGTGATCTGAAAATCTTTCAAGGCGGGAGGTAATCCCGCGACGGCTATGGTCGCATCCCGGCGGTCAATATGATAGGTGTCGACATAAATGCGGTAACAGGCAAAGAGCGTGAAAAAAGCGACCACGCCAATAGTTAGCCAGGCTTGCCAAACCGGCCATTCCGGCCAGCGGTTGCCGGGTAAAAAGCGAACAATCAATCCCACGATGTCAATCGCCAAAATATAGAATAACGACTCAAAGATGATGACCATGCCAATCCAGAACGGGAAGTTCATCCAGTAATCTGCCGGTTGCAGGCTGGTTTTGTTCAGGAATAATTCACTGCCGCCACTGCCCTGGTTCTGAAAAATGATATATAACGGCAGGAGATTCAGGAAGAGGATGACCAGCAAGGTCACACCGCGAACCGTCCAGGCGGAAAGAGATGAAACTTGCAGCAGCGCCGCTGAAAATCGCCAACCCAGGTAAAGGTATGCAATTAGCAATACCGGAAAAATTCGTAAGGTCATTCGTACTGCCCAGGACATTGGATACCTCGTTATTCGTTGTTCGTTATCCGTTGCTCGTTGATAATTCGTTCTGCCGTTATAGAAGAGAAAAATCATGAATTTTCTCTTCGCAAATTCGCAGGCAAATGTTCGAATTACGAACAACGATGAACGATCAACGGCTTTTCCGGCAATTAAGGGTTTGTTTTCCGCAAAACATGGAATTAATATTTTGCTTCTGTATTTGTCAACTGTATTCTTTGAACTTTCTGAATAATCCGGCGTTCGATCGGCAATAAGCTGTTGAAACCGGTAAATGGGATGTGCTGATTATGTCTAAGAATGTCTATCGTTTTAAAGGTAATTTTAAAAGTTTCCTCTTCGCTCTGGCAGTCATTATAACCCTGGGGTTTTTATACTATACCCAGATGCTGGTGCAGGATCTGCAGAATCAATCCCGTGAATATCTCAAGTTCAAAGTGAGCATTTTTGAACAAAGCCTGAACAATGAAGAAGTGACCGATCTGAGCTTCTTTTTCAATAATGTTATCCAGACGGCAGATTACCCGATTATTACTACTGATACCCGCAAAAACCCTCAATTCTGGCGAAATATTGGCATCTCCGATATGAGCAACCGCATTCCTTCCGCGGATACCCTGAAAATGATTCGGCGCATGGTCGACGAATTTGGCGAGGTGAATACACCTATTCCGATCATGTATCAGGGAGATACGCTCAG
>JAUIFT010000415.1 GCA_030430345.1 Calditrichia bacterium
CAGGTGTTCCCAGCGGCTGTAGATGATCTTTCCGCTGGAATGCACGATCGGATTGGTATCATGGCTCTGATTAAAAGAGACGCAACGAATATTGATCAGGCGACCATCCGTACCGCGATCGGCAACATGTAATAGCGGAGAGGCCCGTCGTTCATATTCATCGACAATCCCCGGCCGGGTAGATGCAAACATAATCTGCCCATTGGGGAGATAAATTGGGTCCATATCATCCGCGTCGGCATTGGTTAATTGCAGCAGGTCGCTGCCATCGACATTCATTTCGTAGAGATGCCATTTACTTTGGCGGCTAACCTTCATGGAGAAAAGGATTTTGGTGCCGTCATAGGAAACTTCCGGATCGGCGGCGGCGCCAAAATCGCGGGGATTGGTTTTCCCCTCCGTGGTATATTGATAGGTTAAATTTTTCAATTCACCCGTTGGCGCTATCGGGGAAAGCAGAAAGAGGTCGCTGCCTTCATGGAACTCATCCCGGTTACTTTTCATGGCATTGTTATTATTGTCGTCTCGACTATTCTCTTTTACAAATACAATAGCGGATTGGCCAGCCTTATTCAGGATAGCATCGGGCGGCGCCGTTCCGCAGGCGCTTAAGAACATCAGGCCGATAAGTAGCAGGGCTATTTGCCAGCCGCCTTTCGTTCCAAACGGGTCACTAAAATAAGAATACTTCCGTGTCCATATTTTCATGATACACCTCATTGAATTTTTCCCTCCGGGCATGTCTGATAACAGGCAACTCCGGATAGAACGCACCTCTTTGTGCAGTTCCAATTGTTTGTAGTTTCCAGACACAAATCGCTGAGTGCTTAATGGGTTTGATTGTTTTTGGAAAACCTTTGCAGGGCCACCGGTATATTTGAAAGAAAGGATCACCGATATTTATTTCCATAAGTGGTAGTGGTTATGGCAGGTCGATTAAAATCGCGATCATCCTTGATGTTGATTACCGTAAACTTCCCTGTAACTTCCAAAGAACGGAATGATGATTTAAGACTGATGGCCCCGTTCAAAATTCCAACAGTCAATTGACGGACAGCGAATTCATTATGAATGCTGCCGAGTTCTCAAGGTCAGACCAGCTCCACAGGACAGGGCGGTGGTCTTGAGTTGTTCGTTGTTCGTTGTTCGTTGTTCGTTGTTCGTTAATAAAAAGTAGTTACGATCAACGTTCAACGATCAACGTTTTTTTTCCAAAGAGCATTTTCCGGCGATATCACATCGCTTTAGAAATAATATTGCAGACCGAAAGAGAACACCAGGTTATGCGAGGTAAACGCCCCGGCGTCATTAATTTCCTGCCGGAAAATATGGTCCCTTATATCATACCGAACGCCCAATCGCTTAATGCGAAAAAACTGGGCCAGTGGAATGTGCTTACCAAATCCGAGCACATAGGCGAAGCGGGACTGTCCCCCCTGGTTAATACTGGCGACACCAGCGACGAAATAAGGCAATCCAGACAGTGGCTTCGGATCGTATCCCAGGAGAAATTCATAGGCATTAAGATCCTGGGAATTAAATACCTGAAAAGAGGCGAGATCGTTCAGGACATTCGATTTCAAACTGCTAAATCCGATCGAGCCCTCGACAAAGTATTTCCATTTTTCGAAGTAATGGTTATAACGAAGGCCGACATAATAATTCGATCCAAAACCATCCGCAGCGTATAAACCGTTGGTAATGCTCCCACTATTTCGGTAGAGTCCTTTTTTTGCCTGCAATCCTGTAGATATCGTGATCATCAATATCACCAGTATGCAGAAAATTTTTCTGAGAGCGCGGGCTGTGTTAATTCTTTCCAAATCCATTTGATCCTCTTCTTGCTAAGAAGTAAGTATTAACGAAGCATAAAAGTGACACCAACGCTGATTTCCTGGAAAGAAACCAGCTCGTTTGCGTCTTCCAGCCGATTATTAACGTTAGTGAGGTACTGTCGTGCTTCCACACGAAAACCGAAAGTGCTATTCACATAATAACGGGCACCGGCACCGAAGTTGATACCCATCGAAGAAACCGTCCCGGCACCAACCGCATTGGTCGGCTTGGTGAGAAACAATCCACCGCCAATCAAACCGTAGGGAAGCAATTTTCCACGAGTGCTCATATTAAGCAATCCATTAACGGTCAGGGGATACAGATTGGCGCTCTGGCCAATTGCCTGGGCGATGGAGACTTCCATGTTCAGCGTGCCATAATTCATTGATGCCCGCAGACCAAAGATCCCGCTACCGCCCATGGCGCCGGTATGGGGGGAGATTTCGAAAGAAACGCCGTTGCGCAGATCGATCATTGCCGCCTCGCTGTTCCGGCCGGATCGATCGCCCTTGCGGTTTTGCGCCATGCTGCTGAAACTGCCGAGAAGCAGTCCCGCCAGAATGGCAAAATAGATGAGCTGTTTGCTAGTGAATTGCAATTTCCAGTCCTCCGTTGACTTGTAAATTCCGCATCGTTCCTGATGCGGAGAAAAAATGTGCTCGCGACGAAACAAAAGCGGTGACTCGATTTCCCACTAATTTTTCTATGACCGCGCCGAAACTATAGTCGGCAAACGTTTGGTCGCGAGCAGAAATTTGTTGCTGGCCCAGGGCGCCAAGGTCAATGGTGGTTGCCGGCGTCTTTAGTGCCAGCATCCCGAGACCGCCTTCCGCTGCCAGGGTGATATCGCCGGGAAAGCGCTTAACCGTATAGGCCATCCGTGCGGATAATCCCTGAACGCCTATGTCGATACGATCGCTGCCTGCCGGGGTATCAAAGTCCTGCCGGGAACTGCCGCGAAATCCTTCCAGGGTTATCGCGATCTTTTTCCCGGGGCGAAAAGCCAGCCCTGCGCCCCATCCAAGGGATGGGGCGAGATCCATCCTGTTATCGAAACGAATAACTTTGCCAATCCCTTTAGCGCCCCATCTTGGGGAAGCCGACTGCAAACTATTTCCCAATGGCAGCAGTATGCCAATTGCAAAGAGAGAGAGGATATCGATCTTGATTAGCCGGGCCAGTGTTATTTTCAAAAACTCAATGAACATGGTTATTTCTTCAAAAATTTTATATATCAGATTTCGCATTACTGCGAAGCATATTTTCAAGAGAATCAAGCTATACTTGATTGTTGTGAAGTAGTCCATTTCAAATACCTGATTGCGTTGTGCCCAGGTAAAATCAACTTCTGTGCCAAAAATGAAATTTTTCCCGAAAAGCCTTTTCCGATAGGGGTTCTAATGATCCATGCGAGAACTCCTGGTAACTCGCCAAATCATTTATCCGAAGGTTTTTGTAAAGTAATTGCACAAGCGATTTAACTGACATCTGACTTATTGAGACGCCACCACTCGTTCAGAAACTCCGCTTTGGGAACGAACGCATTATAACATATATTCATTCTGAACTTGTCGCGGGGTAAGGCGTTCTTATAATCATCATCGGTCATGAAAGACGATTATATTCGAACCATTTAATCTGAAAAAATTGTTTACAAACACTTCATACACGTCATCATCATCCAGCAGCCCTAGAAAAAGGAGAATGAAATGCCCACGATAGCAGCCACTCACTTCAAACAGTTTTCCCTGATCGCAGTACTATTTTTCCTTTTTTTACAAGCCGGCTGCACCGTCAACCAGGCGAAAACCTCAGCGCTCGATCGTCTCCAGGGCTATTGGGAAGATGATGGCCCGCGCGGCATCACCGCCCTGACAATCAGCGGGGATACGCTTCATTTTTATCAACGTGCCGACTTTTGGTATCAGGCGACCTTTACATTAACTGAAAACACATCGCCGCAACAATTGCTTGCAACCATCACGGACAGTGCTCCCCCGGCGAAGGATATCGGTGGCAAGGTGGTTGCCGTTTATAAATTTGCGGATGGCACATTTTTCCTGGCGTCAAACGGCGGTGCTGAGAATCCCCCGGCAATTTTTGAGGATGCTCAGAATTATTATGAGTTTAAAAAGGTGCCTCCAAAAAATCAGAATTA
>JAUIFT010000416.1 GCA_030430345.1 Calditrichia bacterium
GAAAAGATGTTTACGGAAGCGGCCCGTTTAAGATATGCCCTGCAGCGCAAGTTTGACTACCAGGGAGTGATCGGTCATAGTGTGAAAATGAAGCAGATTTTCTCCCTGATGGAACGGGTAATTCCTACCGATGCCCGGGTGCTTATTGAAGGTGAAAGCGGCACCGGCAAGGAGCGTATCGCCCGGGTACTGCATTTTAATGGTCCCCGTAAAGACGGCCCGTTTGTTACCGTCGATTGTGGAGCGCTGCCGGCAACTTTGCTGGAAAGTGAATTGTTTGGATATGTCAAAGGCGCTTTTACCGGGGCAAATCGTGACCGGAAAGGACTGTTCGCCGAAGCACACGGAGGCACATTATTCCTGGATGAAATAGGCAACATGCCGATGGAGATGCAGGCAAAATTGCTGCGTGCCATTCAGGAGGGAGAAATTCGCCCGATCGGTGCTAATGAAACCCGCAAAATATCCGTGCGAATTATTGCCGCCACCAGCCTGAAATTGAGAGAAGCCGTAGAGAAGGGAGAATTTCGTCAGGACCTTTATTTTCGGCTGAACGTGATTAATTTGCAGCTGCCGTTATTGCGGGATCGCCGGGAGGACATCGCGCTGCTTGCCCAGCACTTTCTGGAGCGATCCATTGAAAGATATAATAAACCGTTAAAAGGATTTTCGCCCGAGTGCATTCGCCATCTGGAGAATCATCGCTGGCCGGGAAATATTCGCGAGTTGGAGCATGCCGTAGAACGGGCAGTGGTGCTATCCCGCGGAGAATACCTGACGCCTGCGGATTTCGATGCGCTGACCTACGGGGAAAATGCCGCGGAAAATCTTCTCTTTCAACCACGGCCGCTCCATACAGCCTTGAACGATTTTAAAGCGTTGTTCCTGCAGCGGGTACTTCAGCATACCAGCGGGAAACAGACCGCCGCTGCGGATATCCTGGAGATTCAACGGACTTATCTGAATCGCTTGATGAAGGATTTGAGTATTCGCTGATGGCTCTGTTCCATCAGTGACTGCAGGTAACACAACATCAATCCATCTGAGGCGCAACCTGATTATCATCGAAAGCGGCAGCTGTATCCGTAATTTTTTCTTCCGACTCATTTGCATCAAATTTGAGAATTGTTGCTGGTAGTAAAATAAAGTCTGCGAACAAAGCCAGTCCGATAACCATCGTGCAGTAAATGGCCATGTCGGAGTTAAGGATAAAGTCCGATTGCGTTAATGAACCAAATCCCGCCACCAGAATAAGTGACGTGAAAATCAGCGGCGCCGCTACCTGGCGGAAAGCATATTGGATTGCCTCCTTTTGGTTTAGCCCTTCACTTTTTCCGCGCAGATACTTGGTGAGGTAGTGCACCGTATCATCCACAGCAATGCCGAGAGTGATCATCCCGACAACAGCGACCGACATATTGACCGGAATCCCGAATAATCCGATGAATCCAAAAACAAAGATCAACGGCCAGACATTGGGAATCATACTGTAAAGCCCGATCTTTACCGACCGGAAAGTGATCATCAGGATTAAAGTGATGAAAAACAGGGAGATCGCTAAACTCTTCAACATGCCGGGAATCGCAATGGTAAATAATTTGCCAAACATGACCGGCACACCCATCGTGACGGTATTGACGCTGGGAATGTTCTCCTGAATCCAGTTCTCCATGGTGTTGGAATGTTTGAGCAACTCGAAGGAGGAGATCGAACGGACAAAAGCGGTTACCCGGCTGGTGCGATTGCGGATATCGATCTGGTTAGTCATCTCCATCCCTTGTGGGAGGGACATCTGGTAAAGCAGCAAATACTGGGCAATGAGCCTTCGGGCATCGATGGTATCGCCATCGGCGGTCACTTCATTGTCGATGGGAATACGATAGTAAGCGGGATCATCTCCATTCATGGTTTTGTTGATGCGTTTGATAATATCGGTTATCCCGGATACATAGGTGATTTCAAATTCCGGATGGGCAGCGATATATTCCTGGAAACGCTCGATTTTCCGGAGATATTCCGGATCATAGATGCCATCGTCCTCGCCGGAATCGAACTGAAATTCCAGGGGATTGACGCCAATTATGTTGTTGTCGATATATTCCGCTGCCTGCCGGAATTCGGTATGCGGCGCAAAGTATTTGACGGCGGTATTATCGATGACGATTTGCGGAATTAGAATTAAAGCCGCTATGGTCGATACCAACGCTACCCGGCGAATCGGCTTCTGATAGTTCACGATGAAATCGGTTAATTTCTCATATCCTTTATTCTCGTATTCCTTTATCTGATGATACTTCACTTCCCGTTTCTTAAAGGGCAGCAGGGAGAGGAAAGCGGGTAAAGTGAATACAGAAGCAAAAAATGCATACAATGTTCCGGTGCCGGCGAGAATACCTAAATCGGAGAAGGGAGGAATATACTGAAAAACCAGGCTGTAGAAGCCGATACCGGTAGTGATAGATGTAATCAAGCAGGGAAGAAAATTTTTCTCCACGGTGAAAATGACCGAATGGTATTTATCCAGTCCATTGCGCAACCCCCGGTAGAAAATGGCCAGAATGTGCACGGAGTCGGCTACCGCCACTGCGACCAGCATTTGCATAACATTGGTGGATGCATTGGTCAATGAAAAATCGAAGAGCCCAACAAAGAGCGCAATCGGAAAAAGCACCGAAGTAAGCAACAGGCCGATTGGCGCAGTGGTGCCCCAAAAGGAACGAATGGTAAAAAGAAGCACGATCATAATTAGCAGAAACATGATCGGCAAGAGGTTCTGGACATCATTTTGGGCGAATTTCTGGAAAGAAGTACTGAGCATCACCGTGCCGGCAAGGCGGATTTCCAGATCGGGATTGTAAAGGTCATTGGGAATCAGATTACCCTCTTCATCGAGAATTTTTTCCTGGGTTAGCTTCGCCGTCAGTTTCTCGATTGCAGCGCGGGTTTCCAGGTAGCCATTAGGAAATTCCTGCGGAACGATTACCCGCATCTGCACCTGGGTAATATCTGCTTTTGGCGAGATGAGAAACTTCGGCATCAGTGGATCTGCCAGCGCCAATCGTTTTTTTTCTGTCAACTCATCATTCGACAAGGGAAGATCGAGGATGAAGTCTTCCACAAGAAGATCATCTTCATCGACGTAGGTATAGTTAAAATTGGTTAAGCCATCTACCCGACTGACGTAAGGAATTGTCCAGCTCTCGTCGGTCAAAAACTGCAGAGTGGCGAGATTCTCATTGGTGAAAACGTCGCCGCTTTTGGATATCACCACGGCGATGAGGTTCTCTTCTTTGGAGAAGACTCGCTGGAATTCGTCGTAGGCGAGCAGTTCGGGATTGTCTTCCTCGAACCAGACATGGTAATCGGTATTGAAGATCGGCGGCGGGGCCACCCGGCTGGTATCGGCTGCCAGGGGATTATCCCGCACGACAGCCATATAGTTCGCATAATCCTGAAATGCTTCCGCCCGGTTTTTCATGCCCCAGATAACGAAGGCCATTATGAGAAAATTGACAATAATAATTGGCCAACGGTATTTCAGGACAAATTCACCGATTTTATGGGGAATTTCTTTATTCATTTTCTAATCCTCAAAGCTTTTGAGTTGATGTAAATCTGAAATTCATATAACCTTGTCATTGCGAGGGGGCAGCGACGAAGCAATCTCTTGCACGCTAAACCGGAGATTGCTTCTGCGGACAAAAGATGTCCGCCTCGCAATAACAGAGAAATGAGGTCTAAATTAGATAATTCAATCATACTTATTACCCTAAAAATGGTAATTGATTTCCAGAATAAACCGCTCAGTATGCGCGAATTGCGTGAGCGGATTGGTGTCCACCTGCAAACCATTGTAGGCGGCTTTTAAGGTAAAAACTTCCATTACTCTCTCTTCATATTCGACCTGGAAAAGCAGATCGCCTTCCCGGTAATCCACGAAAGTGCCGCAGAGCAGGCTGCGGTCGCCAACATTGTTAAAGGTGTAG
>JAUIFT010000417.1 GCA_030430345.1 Calditrichia bacterium
CACATCCTTTAAGATCTGAGAAAAGTCTTTTAAATTCGGAATTCCGAATTGTTTTTTACAGAGCAACTCAAAAATAATTATTATTGCGAAGGGATAGAAAATGGGAAAAATACGGTGGGGGGTATTAAGCACTGCAAGAATTGGCCGGATGAAAGTTATTCCGGCCATGCAAAAGGGAAAGTTCACGGAGATTTCTGCAATCGCTTCCCGCAGGGAAGAAAGCGCCAGGGAAACTGCAAAGGAACTGGAAATCCCGAAAGCTTACGGTAGTTATGAAGTATTGCTGGCCGATCCGGATATCGATGCAATTTATATTCCTGTCCCTAATCATTTACATGTAGAGTGGACGCTGAAGTGTCTGGCAGCCGGTAAACATGTGCTTTGCGAAAAACCAATTGGATTGGATGCTAAGGCTGCTGAGAGATTATTGACCGCATCGAAAAAATATCCGCATCTGAAGGTTATGGAAGCGTTTATGTATCGATTTCATCCCCAATGGCAAAAGGCAAAATCGCTGGTGGAGGAAGGTACGATTGGGCAGTTACGCACGATACATACAATTTTCTCATATTTTAACAATGATCCGGAAAATGTCCGCAATCAGGCGGATATCGGCGGCGGGGCCTTGCTGGACGTCGGCTGCTACGGAATTTCGCTGGCCCGTTTTATTTTCGGGGAAGAACCATTGCGGGTTTCCGGGGCTATCGATTTTGATCCTGCCCTGAAAGTGGATCGCCTCGCTTCAGCTGTTTTAGCTTTTGAAAATGGCACCAGCACTTTTACCTGCGCCACCCAGATGTTTCGCCAGCAACATGTTGATATTATCGGGGAAAATGGCCGCATAGAAATCCCAATTCCATTTAATGCGCCGCCCGATGCCCCGACCCAAATTATCCATCATTTTGACAATCATTATCGGGAATATGCCTTCGATATCTGCGATCAGTATACCATTCAGGGAGACATGTTTTCAAAAGCAATTTTGGAGAACACCGAGGTGCCAACACCGCTCTCCGATGCGGTGGCGAATATGACTGTGATTGATGCGGTTTTTGAAAGTGCCAGGCGCGGGCAGTGGGTAGATATCGTATAATTTTGAAGATGCGCCTGGTGAATTGCTGGAAGTGCCGCCGCTTTTTACCAGAATTCGCTCTGAATATGTAGTTCCTTCGGAGCGCTTGAAGGGTAGATTTAAGCCCGGTTCAGAGGTTTACAATCAGCCCGGATATTCCTCCCCGCTGATCCCATTTTTGCACTCTCTGAGTGTGTTGGGGAAATATGCTCAAAATCCCTTCTTACCCGGAATTCGACAACAAATTGTTAGCCTTTTTAGGGGCTTATGTGTTGAATCCTGGTATCTCGCCGAAATTACCTCGGTTCCTTAAGAAAAGTCCGTGCTGTTAAAGTGACAATAATCAGGCCTATCCCAACAAGAGCGGCGCCTGGATAACCTGTTGAGAACTTGACACCGAAAATAGCAACTTCATTCGATGATGCCCCACTTGATGCGATAAGAATAATTCCCCCCGTTATAGAAATGAGGGATAATATTACACCAACAATGAACATGGTAATTAAATGAGTCGGCAAGTCATGATGCTGGTGTCTCGAATTGAATTTTGTAGTTGGCATAAATCCTCCTTATGCGCATTGAGTAACTACATTTAAATATTCTTAAAACACCTGCTTCAAATTTACGCATTCAAATGGCCCAAATCAATTTTTATTGTATTTGTTCATTCAGTGGCAGTACTGGAAATGCGTTTATTTCTCTCTGAAAAAATCTTTCAAAATAGCAGCAGTTTCAGCAGGAACTTCCCCGGGAAACCAGTGACCGCAGTTGGGGAAGCGACAAACTTTTTTTGCGTAAAATTTTTCGGCAAAATCGATGGAAATGTACGGATCATCTTCTCCCCAGAGGACAATGGTCGGCACCTGTGCAGTAAGCTGGGGGAGCTGTGCTTCCCAGGCGATGAATTTTGCCGGATCGCTGCTGCGATAGAGCTTAAGCACCATCCGCTTCATTTCCGGAGTGATATGCTGATATGCGCTTTTAATCTGGGCGTCAGTCAAACGGCGGGACCCTCTGCCGAGCTCCCATCGGAATACCGGGTAATTCATCAGGGCTGCGCTTAATTCTCCGAGAACCGGCGTGCGCCAGATTTTCCCCCAGATATGCCAACGGTAATCGCCGCTAAACGGACAGCTGCCAATCGCCAGTTTACGCACTTTTTCCGGATGGCGAATCGCCCAGGCGAGCGCAAAGATGCCCCCAAAGTCGTGCCCGGCAAGATATACCGGTAATTCCAGAGAAAGTGCTTTTACCAGATTGTCGACAAAATTCGCCATGCTTTCCAAAGAACAATCAAAATTAGCCGGCACTGCAGAGCGGCCGAATCCTGGTAAGTCCGGCGCGATACATTCATATTCCCCGGACATTTGCGCCATCACCGGCTGCCATAAATCTCCGGAATCCGGATTGCCATGCAGAAATAATATCGCCTGTCCGTTGCCATCCTTCTGCACATAAATCGGGGCATTATCTACCAAAACGGTCATTTATTTTCTCCAGAGATAAGATCTAGTAAGAATAGGGGAGTGCAGTTTTTTTGCAAGAAGAAAACAATTAGAAATTGAAATAAACGATCAGGTATGCTAGATTGGCGGCAAACATGAAAGGAGCGAAATGGCGGTAGATATACTGAAGGTATGGCGGGAAAAAGGAGGCTGGCAGGCGCCAGGTAATTGGCGACAAGTAACTGTTATTGATGCACATACCGCAGGCGAACCGTTACGGATTTACGTCGATGGTTATCCGGATTTACCCGGCGAGACGATTTTGGCCCGGAGGCGGTATGCCCGGGAAAATCTCGATTTGCTGCGTACGGCCTTGATGTGGGAACCGCGCGGCCATGCGGATATGTACGGCTGTATCATCACCCCGGCAGTAACGCCCACAGCGGATTTTGGGGTGCTCTTTCTCCACAATGAAGGATACAGCACTATGTGTGGACACGGTATCATTGCCGTCACGAAAGTCGCTCTGGAAACCGGTATGCTGCCGATGCAATCGCCGGTCACCCGCATTGGCATCGATACCCCGGCCGGCCTGGTAACCGCCTATGCCCGGATAGAGAATAATGCCGTGCGCAGTGTCTACTTCCATAACGTGCCTTCCTATGCCGCTGAGTTGGATGGAACCGTCGATGTACCCGGGCTGGGTGAGATTCGCTACGATCTGGCTTTTGGAGGGGCTTTCTATGCCTATGTGCAGGCTGCGGATGCCGGTGTACGTTGCCATCCGGAAGACTTCCGCGCATTGATTGAAAAAGGGATGGCGATCAAGCGGGCGGTAATGGCCAGCCGCAAGATTGCGCATCCTTTTGAAGCAGATTTAAATTTCCTTTATGGCACCATCTTTATTGGACCGCCGGAGGGAAAGGGCGCAGATAGCCGCAATGTCTGTATTTTTGCCGAAGGGGAAGTCGATCGCAGTCCAACCGGCACCGGCGTTAGCGGGCGCGTGGCGATTCATCATGCCCGGGGAGAGATTGCCACCGGGGAAAAAATGGTTATTGAGAGCATTCTCGGCACCAGCTTCAGCGCCAGCGTTCTGGAAGAGACTAAATTCGGCAGTTATAGCGCAATTATTCCGGAGGTGGAAGGAACTGCCTATATCACCGGTATCAATCAATTTGTTCTTGATCCGAAAGATCCGCTGCGGGAAGGGTTTATTCTTCGCTAAAAAATGGGCAAATGGACAAATGGGCAAAAAAGACAATTTAACCCATTTGCCCATTTGCAGATTTAATCATTTGCTCATTTTGCACCTTGCAATTTCTTCCCGCTGCCACTAAATTTGACCGCGAGAAATAACCGTCAATTCCAAAACACAAGGAGCGTTGTTTTGTCCTACGTTCACCTGCACAATCACACCGAATTTAGTCTGCTGGATGGCGCCAACAGCGTCAAAAAACTGGTCA
>JAUIFT010000418.1 GCA_030430345.1 Calditrichia bacterium
AAAATCTACCGACCAGTGGTGTTGAAGAAAGCCCGAAGTATTCATCTTCGGTTGATACTGAAGAGAATTTCACTTTTCCAGCATCATTTTTAATTGGGCAATACTCATTTTATTAGTATTGCTTTTCGCTCAAAGTTTTAAACCAGAATAGTTGTATGTTTCGAATCCGATTTTTTATTTTACCATTTATCGCTTTGCTGACATTTACCGGCCTGGCACAAAATGATGCCCAGCAGCAGCTGAGTAAGATCCGCAGCGAAATTGCCAATCTGCAATCGCAGCTCCGCCGTTCGGAATCCACCCTAAAATCCTCGCTGGCAGAACTGGAAAACTTTGACCGGCAGACCAATTTGCAACAACAGGCGCTGAAGGTATTGCAAAAGGGCATTCAGGATAGCCGTTCAGCGATCAGCCGGCTGAACAAACGGATAGATGTAACCAGTGACCAAATCACGGAGCTAAAGGCGCTTTTTAAGAAGCAAATTCAATTCAGCTACAAGTACACCCGCGGTAATGAACTGGAGTGGCTGCTTGGGGCAGAAAATTTTAACCAGGCACTGGTCCGCTACCGCTATTTTCAGGCGATTTCCGAAAGCGGCCGGCGCTTACACGATCGCCTGCAAAAAAAGCGCGGTAATCTGGTCCTGCTCCAAAATCAGCGAAGTGAAGAATTGGCTCAGCAACGGCTCCTGGCCAGTGAGAAAGAAAAAGAGCAAAATGCACTGCAAAGTAAAATCGCCGACCGCCGGCAGTTGATCAGCAGTATTAACCGGGATAAATCGTTGCTGGAAAAAGCGCTGGCGGAGAAGAACGAAAGTTTTCGTAAACTGCAGGGAATGATCGGAAATTTGGAAAGAGACCGGGGACAGCGGGATATGACGCCGCAACAGCAAATTGAGTGGGACAAAATAAAAGGTCAGTTTGCCAGGCAGAAGCAAAAACTGAACTGGCCGGTTTCCGGGCAAATCATAAACAAGTTCGGGCGTTATAAAAATCCCAAATTAAAAACGATTCAAGTAAACAACGGCATCGACATTAAAGCGGCGAAGGGTGAAGCAGTGCGTTGCGTTTTTTCCGGGGCAGTCAGCGTCATCACCTATCTTAGCGGGTATGGCAATACAGTCATTATCGATCACGATAACGGCTACTACACCGTCTATGCCCACCTCGATGAGATATTCATCAAAAAATTTGAGGTGATCGATGCGGGCACCGTTATCGGCACCATTGGTGAATCCGGTTCTCTTGACGGTGCCATGCTTCACTTCGAAATATATGGCAATAACCAGGCACAAAATCCACAAAGCTGGCTGAAAAAATAGAGATGATTTGAATATTTCAAAATAATTTTACAACTTCACTCTATGAAAAAACAACGGTGGTTTTTCCGCTTACTCTTTCTGCTGCTCCCATTCCTGCTTCAGGCCAGTGAAACGTCGTACTTACAGCCGCTTGGTTTTTCGCCGGATGGATGTTTTTACGCCTTTGAAGAGTATGGGGTTTTTGCCGGCAGCGGCGCTCCCTACAGCTATATTTTCATTTTAGACGTCGAGAATAACGATTATGCGATTAAACCGCTACGCCTGCGCGGCAGTGAAGACCAGACGGAGCCATTAGAAAAAATCCGCGCCGCCAATTTTTCTGCTGCTTCCCCGCATCTGGAGCAATATGGTATTGACGCTGCCAATAGCGGGGAATTATTACTTTATCACCCCATTACAGACTTAACCGAAAATGATACCCGCCAGGATATTTCCGTCGCAGACCGCCGGGTAAAATTTGTCGAAAGAGATTTCTCCACCCATGATGTATTTACCAAATACGAAGTTATTCTCAGACATATTCCCACGGAGAAACGTTGTCCGTTATCCAATAAGCCAGCTCAAATGTTTCAATTGAGTTTGGCAACTGCCGAAAATGAAAAAATACTGCAGAAAGATTCTCGCTTACCCGTCTCACGGGGATGCGTATTGTGTTATCGCATTGAACGAATTGTCAGCTACCAGCAAAAAATAGTGGTCTTTTTACATACATGGATACCGGGTTTCGAAGGATTCAGTATTCGATATCTCGCCGTCAGCGGAACACTAAAATTTTAATAATAGATCTTTTCTTTTACTGCTTCTTACTGAAAAACTGGAGGATCTTCCATGACTATTCGTCCGGGACATTTTGTGGCATTATTCGGTGGCGCTTGTGCTGGCTCCGAAGCGGCTTATCAATTGGCTAACCGCGGGATTTATGTAGCGGTATTTGATCAACAGGCATTGCCTTATGGGAAAATTGAAGATGGTTTACCCAAATGGCACGTTAAACTCCGCAACAAAGAAGAAGGTAAAATCGACAACAAGTTATCGCATCCAAACATTTTTTTTGTGCCGAAAACCCGTCTGGGCGAAGATGTTCAGTTTGATGATATTGTCAATAATTGGGGATTCAGCGCAGTGCTGCTGGCCAGTGGTGCCTGGCGGGATCGTCCCTTGCCAGTAGACGGGGTCGATGAATACCTGGAGAAGGGATTTTATTATCAGAATCCTTTTGTGGACTGGTTCAATCACAATCATGAACCGGACTATAACCGTTTCCAGTATAATGTTGCTGATGAAGCGATTGTGGTCGGCGGTGGACTGGCCTCGATTGACGTGGTCAAGATTCTCATGCTGGAAACCACCGTCCGCGCCTTAAAAGAGAAGAAAGGCATCGATACCGATGTCATTACCCTGGAGCATAAAGGCATTCCAAAAACCCTGGAGAAAATGGGGGTCAATTTTGCGGACCTCGGGATCAAGGGATGCACATTGTATTATCGCCGCCGCAATATGGATATGCCCCTCAGCAGCATTCCTCCCGGCGCGCCCCCGGAAAAAGTAGCCAAGATACAGCAGGTACGGGAAAAGATCCTCAATCTGGCAATGGATAAATACCTCTTCAAATTCCATCCCTGCTCGAAGCCAATCGGTTTGCTTACTGACAACGGCCACTTGAAAGGACTGAAATTCGAATCTACGGAAATCGTTGACGGCCGGGTAAAATCTGTCCCTAATAGCGAATTTTCCGTGGAAAGTCCCTTGGTCATCTCCTCGATCGGCAGTATTCCGGAGCCGATTCCCGGCATCCCCACCAGGGGTGAATTATTCATTATTTCCGATGAAGATACCGGCAAGCTGGACGATTACAAGCATGTCTTTGCCCTCGGCAATGCCGTTACCGGGCGGGGAAATATTCGGGAATCCGAGCTGCATTCCCGGAAAGTAATTCAGCACGTCATGGATAATTTCTTCCACTGGTCGGAAGAAGATTACCAGCAGGCGGAAAGTGACGGTTGGGAATCAGCCACTGCAAATGCAAAGCAAATCCGTTCCGTTTCGGAAATTGAAGGTTTGATTGCCCGAATCAAAGAGCGGCAGGCAGCAGTCGGCTATGACGGCGATTACCAGGCCTGGGCCGATCGGCATCGTCCGGTGCGCCTGGAGGATATGACCGGCGGTCATTAAAAAAATTCTCAATGACGTTTTTAAGCTACTGCCACAAATCTTTTTCGTCTCAAAGGGTTTTAAAAATTCCTGTAAGTTCTGTTACTGCCTGCCTGACCCGCAGGCAGTATTTTTTTATCTGTGCGAATCTGTATAATTCGTAACCTTATAGAGTCCCTTACTTTTCGGGCAAGGCCTCATCCAGGCGATTTTTCAGGTAAACATCGATCAACTGGCGATAAGCACGGATTCTAATAGCCGCTTGAGGTTTTATTGCCGGCGCAGCAAACAATTGCCGCAGTTTTTCCCCAATAATTTTCCCGGTGCAGGAGAGGATGATCCCCCAGCGATAACAGAAGACCTCCCAGGCGGGACGATGCTTCCGGAAATAACGCAGACTGGCAATAAAATGAAGCACGTAGCTCTTCTCGCGAAACTCCCGAATACTGGCGCCGCTGTGATGGAGAATCTCCGCCAGGCCAAAGTAGCAGGCTTTTTTCCCTTTAT
>JAUIFT010000419.1 GCA_030430345.1 Calditrichia bacterium
CAGGGCATCGGGTTCCAGGGCGAGAATTTCCGGCATCAGATCAAGGATCGTGTAGCTGTTTATGGCGGAAATACCAAGATTGATGACTTCGACATAATGCTCGCTAACTGCTTCCCGCAGCCGGTATTGCAGTTGAAAAGGGAAGTTTGCATTTACTTCGTAGGGAAATCCGGCGGTCGTTGATCCCCCGAGGCAAATGATCCGCAAGGATTTTTCTTTCTTCTTAAAATCCATTGCTTCGTCAGAGGCTTCCGGGATAATATTTGGGGGGAGATTGAAATAGCGGCTGGTAACAGCGGAATTCACCACAAATTTATCTTTGCCGAATCGTTTTTCCTTATTTACCAATGGATAATCGCTACCAACTCCTGCGACCCTCAAGCCCACTTCCAGCAAGGCAAGGAGCAGGAATGGCAAAAGGATCATAATTATTGTAAATATCCGTTTGCGGCCCGACGTGATTTTTTCAGCCATCTATTACCTCGGTCAATCTATTGCTTTTCTTTCAGGATCATAATTTCGTAAGGCTCGAAGTTTGCTGAAAAGCGCTTCGCGTCCCCGGCGATTACAGTTTCATCTAACAAACTTTCCAGCGAAACTTCCCCAGTTAAATTTGCTGGCAGCGTTAGGTTGTAGGATTGGGCATTTTCGGAATTGTTAAAGTAGACATAGACCGACTCATCGTCCAGTACGCGGCGATATCCTAATACGTTGCCGTCGCCAGCCGGCAGCAGGAATTCAATTTCTCCCAGGGAAAGCTGAGGATGTTTATGCCGTAAACCGATAACTCGCCGATACCAGGCGAGGAGTGATGCATCGAACCTGACCGCATCCACTGGCCGTTGGAAGCCGCTACGGGGATGGCTGCGCTCCGGCTCGTAGGAGAGCTCCGGCCAAACCATCGGTTTGCGACAATCCGGATCGTCGCCGCCCCACATTCCCACGGCATCGCCGTAGTAAATCATTGGCGCGCCGGGCAGGGTCATTTGGATACCGACAATCATGCGCTGCTTGGCAACTTCCCGGGCATTCGGTTTACGCGGGTTATATTTTTCATGATGCACCGCTGTTGCATCATGGTCATACCAGCGATCCGGATTTACAATCTGAGAGGCCAGGCGATCGACATCATGACTATCCATCAAGTTTTGACAGACGAGCACATTCTCCCAGCGGTAATCCTGATAAACCGCCTGTAGTGAATCAACAAATTCCCGGGTCGTAATCCGATGGGCGTCATCAATAATATACTCTTTGATTGCCCGGGCAAACCGGTAGTTCATAACAGCATCGAATGCCCCATCAAACCAGGGAGCGGCATTGAACATTTTGTTTTCGTTCCAGTCTTCCCACCATAATTCTCCGGTAATGTATGCCTGGGGATTTATTCCCTTGACGTATCGGTAGAATTCTTTCCAGAAATCGATGCTCACTTTTTCAGCAACATCCAGCCGCCAGCCATCGATACCGTCAGAAGGGTCGCCATCGCCATTGGGGTCCATCCAGCGCTTTACGATAGCAAAAACATGATCACGGAATGCCGGCGAAAAGCCATCCTCAGCTTCCCGTATTTCCGGCAGGTCGGAAACGCCATTCCAGCCTTCATAGCGGAACTCATTGGCTTCCGTCTCAGGATCATCCCATTGATACACGGTATACCAATCCTTAAACCGGGACTGCTGCTGCGCTGCCTGCAAATCCTGAAAGGCCCAGAACATGTTGCCGGTGTGGTTAAACACACCATCGATGACCACTTTTATGCCCCGGCGATGGCATTCATCTATCAGCGCCAGGAAGAGACTGTCTGCACTGGTCCATTGCCAGGTTGCCGGATCCCCGGGATCTTCAGCAGCCCAGGTTTGCCGGTCTTTCGCCGGGTTTGGCCCAAAGTTATTGTCGATGTGATGAAACATCGCAGCATCGTATTTGTGCAGGGAGGGCGATTCAAAAAGCGGGTTAAAATATATCGCTGTTATGCCAAGGTTCTCAATGTGATCCAGGCGATCCAGCACCCCTTGTAAATCACCTCCATAGCGCCGTAACCCGGCCGTTGCCCCAAAATTAACTTCGCCCTCTTTCGCCCAGTCGAAATGTTTGTGCCAGGGAATACTTGCCTCCCAGGGCTGCAGCTTATACCAATCCGAGGTCCAGGGACTATTATCCCAACCATTCGGGATAAAGTATGGCCATCCCCCCGCCATATCTATTGGCTGAGGATCATTTAAAGAATCACCATTCCAAAATCTTTCCGGGAATATTTGATACCAGACCGCTGTTTTCGCCCAGGCAGGCACCGGATAAGCGGCCTCTTCGGAATAGTTCTTGAAACTATATATCACCGTCACAAAAAGAAGGATGCCGATGATAGTGCTCCGTTTCATGATAACATTTCCTCCGATTATTTTTCGAGGTATATTCCTAACTCTCCATACTACTCAAAAACCGGGAACATACCAATCTACCCAATCGAAATCAAGCAATTTAATCCCTGTGAATGAATTTGTCGCATCCTGTATCATTTACTAAAGGTGCTTAACGGCTGTATTTATCTCATGTAAAAGCGTTATTATACCGGGCAATTAATGGATTTGCCGGACGATTCCGGACTCAGTTATTACGCTTCTATATCAATTTGATTACATACCACTTAAATAAGGTTTACAATAGAATTACATTTAATTAAATACTTGACTTCAATCACCGTCGGAATCCTTACGGCAGTTATTTTCACGTCTAGAATTTAACGAAAAGCTGAACTTAAACAGTCAGTTTCTGGCATTCGCTCCTTGACATTTCCGCACGAACACTTCTTCGCAACAAGGAAAGAATAAGGCTTAAAGTCTGAAAAGACTTATCCGAATTGTTCGGCGGAATATGCTTTGTGTAAATCTTACGCCAACCACCACTTAGTTGTAATCCAAACAAAAACAAACTTGTAACAGCGGAATTAAAAAGATTAAATCGAAAAGATATGTACAGATCAAATACCATCCGGTGCTTAGTGATTAATATGAACCGGCTATAGGTGTATGTTCATCAAAATAAATACAGACACATTTAAGAATTTTTTCATAAGTCGAACCATATACGAGAAAAAAAGTCTATTATGCAATCTTACGACAGACAAGAAATATTAGCTGTTTTTTCAAATGTGCTTAATCGCAGAAAATGGCTAATCTTTGCCACGGTTGTTGTGCTGTTAATCCCAATTGTCTATTATAACGAGACAGCAACGCCAATGTATGAATCCAATACAACCGTCGTATTTGAAGAATTTCGTGGTAATGTCTCGACAATCGAGTTAAATGTTTCGCGAGAGTTGTTCTTTAGCAACCAGCTGGTTGAGATAAAAAGCTTTTCTTTTGCAGAAGATATATACCAGCAGCTATCCGCCGAGCATCGGAGCCTCTTTGCTTTTCCGGACTCTACCAAGCAGCAATTTAGCCGGAAAGGCGTCATCGTTGCGCAAATCCAGGGGGGGATTGCTGCATTGCCAGTCAAGACCTCGGGCATTATTAAAATTCTTTATCGCTCACATAGTCCGATTCTATGCCGGGAAGTTGCCAATCTCGCTGCTGAAGTGCTTGGGGACCGCTATACCGAGAACAAGCAAACAGGTGTTGGCGACCGGCGAAAATTTATTTCCGACCAACTGGAAAAATACAAGGCTTTGCTGGACTCTTCCGAGCAGCGCTTAAAAATATTTAAATCAACGACTCAGATTACCTCTATCAATCGTCATTCCGAAGATGTGATGCGCCGTTTAACCGATGCTGAGCTGCAGATGGATCGCCTGGAAACCCAGATTCGCACTATTCGCGAAGACATGAAGACCATCGATCAGAAATTATCCGAGCAGCAGGCGGAAATTGTACCGGAAGCGCAGAATCTTGGCACCGATTGGGCACAAGTGCTGCGGAACAAACAAATTCAGCTTTCTGTGCAATTTCAGGATTTGAAAATGCAAGGTTATCCGGAAG
>JAUIFT010000420.1 GCA_030430345.1 Calditrichia bacterium
AAATATCTTCCAACCCTTTCACAATAAGAAAATTTGGGGCTGGAATGATCCGCGCAACGCCTTGGTGCTACCATTTTGGCAGAGTATTATTCCCAATCTCGCAGTAATAATATGTGTTCGTAATCCCCTTGATGTCGCGAAATCGCTGGAGAAGCGTAATAAAGTTGATATCACCGCCGGAGGATATCTTTGGGAAAGGTATACCCTTGCAGCGATTGAAAATAGCGCCGGCCTTCCCCGCATGGTAACTTTCTACGAAGACTTTTTCGGGGATAAGGCAGATGAAGAAATTAAAAGGTTGCAAACTTTTTCTGAGCTGCCGGAGGAACCGGTAACGATTACCAATCGCAAAATAATTGACCGGAAATTACAGCATCATCAGACCAATATCAGTGAGACAATTTCCACGGAGCAGCTTTCCCCGGAAAATGCCGCATTATATCTGGCATTACGGGCACTATCCGCGCAATCCGCTACGGACGATCGCTGGAATATCATATTATCTTTCGGGAAACATTTTCGGCAAAGTGAATCAGTTCTTGCTGCCTTGCTGCGGGAAAAAACCGGCAAAATGGAAAAAATGAGCCAGGATTTTAACCTACAAATTATCGGGCTGATTGATGGGTTCAATCAACAACAGAAGCGCCTGGGCGTAAATGAAACTTTGCTGGCTCAACTGCAAGCGGAGATCCAAAAGCGGGATCAACAATTAGAAAAGGAACAATCCGCCGCGCAGCAATACATTGAAGCGCTTAAAGCCGAACTGGAAAATGTTCAGATTGCTAAACAGACGCAGGAAGGATTACTAAGAGAAACCATTGCTGAAAAAGAAGAAATGATTAACGAATTGCGGACAAGTATCGCCAATGGGAATCAACTGGAGATTCGGTTACGAAATGAGATTGATAAAAGAGGCGCCGTATTAGAAGAGCAATGGGCGAGTTTAAGTGATAAAGATGCACATATCAATGCCATGCATCAGCAGATTCAGGCATTAAGCAGCGAACTGGCGATGCTTCGGCATTCATTTAGTTGGCGCCTTACCGGTCCTTTGCGTTTTGGATATAATGTTTTGGCTTTTTTGGTTGGGCCGCGAACCTGGCTGGCCCGTTTTCAAAGTATTGCAGCAGTGTTGCGGCGCTTTTCAGCAGAAATTCAACGCACTTCTTTCCGCGAATTTCTGCGGGTACGCTGGTTTTATTTTAAACATCATGGCCCACTGGGATATTTTCGGAATGCCTATCGGGAGTTACACAATTATACAGCCCCGGCTTCTCCGAAAACATCAATGGCCGCATCGCAAAATGGCACGATATCAACAGATCATCGAAATAAACATACGTCCCGGAGAATGATTAACTCCCGCAAGCCCATCTCGCTGGAAGTGACACCGGTGTATCAGGATGTGACGGTTTCTGTCGTCATTCCGGTTAAGAATGCCGGCAATGAATTTCGTTTTATGCTCTCTCTACTGAAAAATCAGCAAGGATTTCGAAATGTGGAAATTGTTGTTGTGGATTCCGGCAGCTCCGACGGCTCGCTGGAAATTGCGAAAAGTTTTGGGGCGAAAGTCATCGAGATTGAACCGGCGGAATTTTCGCACTCCTATGCGCGAAACCTCGGGGCAGAGAATGCCAGTGGTGAGTATATCCTCTTTACAGTGCAGGATGCGATGCCGCCATCAAAAACATGGCTATATGAACTGTTTCGTTCCTTGAAAAAGGGAGAAGTCGTGGCGGCGTCCTGCGCGGAATTTCCCAGGGAAGATGCCGACCTGTTTTACCGTATTCTCAGCTGGAATCATTACCGTTTTATGGAGGTGAATGAGCAGGATCGCGTGCTAAGTTTGCCGGAAACCGAAAATTACATTACCCTGCGTAAAAATGCCCAGGTGTCGGACATTGCTAATCTGGTCGAGCGCGATGTTTTTATGAAGTATCGCTATCGGAACGATTATGCCGAAGATCTGGACCTGGGACTACGCCTGATCCGCGATGGCTATAAGCTGGCGTTACTGGGGTCCACCCGGGTGATTCATTCGCATAACCGCTCTCCATATTACCATTTACGAAGAGGATTTGTCGACAAGACGATCATTGCCAATATTCTTCCCGACGAACCAACGACACTGCGCGAAGCCGATTACCTGTTTCGGGATATCCTCTTCGGATTTCGAGTGTTAGATAAAATTGTCTATGAAGAACTCAAGAAAATTTCGCTGCCTGCCTCCCCACAGGTTGTTTTTGATTGCGTACGAGAAAATATAAAACAGGCAATTCGCAAGGGCGTTTTGCCGGAGTATCGTTTGCCGGAAAATCGATACCTCGACGAGCAAATTTCTGCTTTCCTGAAAAATCTGGAAGGGCAGGTATCTGCTGGCAACGGTAAGCCGCAGAAAGTAAAGAATAGCCTGGTTCTTAATAGTATGAACGGATTTCTGGGAATGGCTTTTGAATATATGGGAAATATTTATGAACAAATCGATGAGACGGTTCTGAAAGAATTTAGTGGATGTCTCTATAAAATCGGCGCCTTCTTGTGCGGTATCCATTTGGGAACCAGCTATCTGCGCAGTTCCGATAAAAGCAGGGCAAGTATCGAAATCTTTCATAACGAATTAACCGCAGGGGTTTAGATTTGAAAGTATTATACATTATTCATCAATTTTTTCCCGAACACTACACTGGCACCGAAAAGATCTTTTTGAATATATCTCGAATGGCGCAAATGTATGGCTATAAAGCGAAGATCGTTACATACAGCTACTACGATAAAAAAGAATATGATCAATTCCGGGATGGATATTACTCGAAGGAATTTGTTTACCAGGGGATTCCCGTTTTAGCACTGCGTTATGAAAACTGGACGAACTTGCCGTATCATAACCTTGCGGATAAACACCAGACCCAAATTGCCCGGGCGTTACTGGAAAGGGAAAATCCGGATTTTGTCCATGTTGCTCATACCATGCGGATGCCGGAATTTACCAGGCTTCTGCCGCAAATGGGTATCCCTTATATTCTCTCATTAACCGACTTCTTTTTGATATGTCCCAAATATACGCTGATAACCAGTGAGGATACATTATGCCGGGGTCCGCAAGGGGGAAGTTTGTGTCAAAAACTCTGCCCGGAGTTACCGGCGGACATGATTAAAAATCGCCTGCAACAAGCGCGGGATATGCTCTATCAGGCCGACGTTGTTACCTGTTTGACGCAATTTCAGGCGGATATTGTTCAGGAAGAATTTCCGGATTTAAAGATCAAAGTAATTAATCCCGGATTGCGTTATAGTCATTTGGAAAATAACATGCGGCAATATAAAAGCGGAGATGCGCTCACCATTGTATTTGCTGGCTCATTTACCTTGCATAAAGGGGTGCATACTTTAATTGAAGCGGTCAAAAGAGTAGACGCCCCAAATTTGAAACTAAAAATATATGGCTCCGGTGTTGACAAGGCGGTGGTGAAAAAAATAAAGAACGCCGGGGCAGGGGATAGCCGGATTGAATTTATGGGAAGATACGAAGAAGCGCAAATTGGGAAAGTGTTTAAGGATGCCGACCTGGTAGTGGTTCCCTCTCTGTGGTATGAAACTTATTGCCTGGTGATGCATGAAGCATTTGCCTGCAATGTTCCGGTGGTTGGTTCTGATGTCGGGGTGATGGGTGAAAAAATTATCGATGGTAAAAATGGTTTTCAATTTAAAATGGGCGATCCGGTATCCTTAAAGGCGGTTTTACAAAAAGTAGCCGATAATCCGGCTATTTTGAATGACATGAAAAAACACCTCAACCAAATGCTCATCCCAAACGTTGAGCAGGAGGCCTGTGCCCACGAGCGGATTTATAAACAAATGAGAGCGGATGTCGTTGCTGCAGGGTAAATACATACGCCCTTACGGGATATGATCCGTAAACGCATGGCTGGTGGGGTGAATAATCATTGACACGAATTATCGCGGGATAT
>JAUIFT010000421.1 GCA_030430345.1 Calditrichia bacterium
GACTAAGGCACTTTCGTGATAATTTTTATCATTTTGTGAATAGTTGCAGCTAACGTTTTATTGCTGAACTGAAAATGGATCCGGATAAAAGGCAACTGGTGTTCATAGGCGTGTAATGTTACAGATGCCATTGCCCTAAAGGAGGCTGCGCACCGAGGCGCTTTTTGCCAAAGCAATCTCAAAGGTGCATGCAAGCAGGAGATTGCTTCGGCAAAGAGCATTCCATGTTTAGCACTACCAAAAATTTTCACTGAAATTTGTTGCTTGAGAAGACCTGAGAAGGGGAGAGGGGGAGGAAATTAAATTCAAAAATTCTTGCTGGTGTAGACCTGCTCATAATTACGAACCATTTTGCTTAAGGTAAAAGTCGTAATCGCATGGCTCCGGGCGTTTTTTGCCAGGCGATGGAGGTCTGCCTGATTTTCTTTGAGATGTTGAATTGCGTTGGCAAGTTGAGCATCATCATCACTGGCTACTAGCAGGCCTGTCTGCTGATCATTAATCAATTCCGGATTACCGCCAACATTCGTGGCGATAATCGTTTTTTCAGCAAACATAGCTTCCTGGATGACGTTTGAGCATCCTTCGCTAAAGGAGGTCAGGGTAAATATATCGAATCCATTCAGGATCATGTTGATCTCCGCCTGATAGCCGATCAGGTGAACATGTGCTTCGATCTTTAATTCACGGGCAAGCGCGGCAATATCGGTTTCGTTGGTGGGAAATCCGGCGATAACGATTTTCAGCGATTCCCCCTGGTGAAGCAACTTCGCAGCAGCCCGCAGCAACATTGCATGGTTTTTGACCGCCGCCATCCTGCCCACGCTGCCGATGATGAAATCCTGATCTGAAAAGCCAAATTTCTCACGAAATATTCGCCGTAAACTATCATCCGGATAGAATCGCTTATCATCAACACCATTGAGTATTGCCTGGAGCTTTTCCAGCGGATATCCGGTTTTTGCGGCGAGTTTTTTGTTTAACTCTCCGGAAACAGAAAGCATTTTATCCGCGCGGCGCCAGAAAAAATTTTGCAGGTGGCAGTGCAGATTCCCCTGGGGAAATGTGCCATGTTCCTGATGAATAATCATCGGAATGCCGGCGAGTTTCGCGGCAATAACACCTTCCAGCAAAGTATTCCAGGAATGCGTATGGACGATGTCGAAACGATAGTCGCTAAATATCTGCCTCAACTTAAAGGGGAGTGCAATGCTATTGCCGCCCTGATGATT
The DNA here is from genome assembly GCA_030430345.1 of Calditrichia bacterium. The sequence continues at coordinate 1,233 of JAUIFT010000421.1, forward strand.
GAGGCAAATCACCTGCTCGGGCGGCAGATTGATTGTTGGTCCTTCATAAATAACCCCGATAACAACGATGAAAACCTGAAATTTTTCCTGATCAAGATTATCGATGAGTTTCAGTATGCCGAGCTCTTTTCCCGCAGGACCAATCACATGAACGAGATGTGCGAGGCGAATTTTTCGATCTGGCGTTGATTTCATAAGTTCCTGAGATTCTCCGGCAATAACAATCTGGCGCTGGCATCCGGGGACTATTTTCAATGCTTAATTTCCGGGCGCTGCCCAATCTTTGATCGCATCAATGAGTTGTTGTTGATGGTATAGCAGCGTGAAGCCATGGTCGGCGGTTTCGAAATAATCAACGCTGAATTTCCGCGCTGCGGAAAGCGCCGCTACTTTTTTGGCAAAGATTGTCTGATAATTAAAGTAGGCTGGACTGCCGGCAGAGAAAAGGAACCGTAAGTTTAAGCCACGATCTGCTAACTCCTGATAACCGGCGATAAGATCTGCTTCCAAATTCGCCTGGGCATTTGGGTCGGTGTTGTCGGAAGCAGCGGCAGTTTTCAGAAATGTGATATTGGTAAATATCTTTTTAAAAATGCTGAAAACTTCGCTCTTGCCGGAAAATAAATTGCTCCAGCTGTGTGGGGTAATCAGGCGTTTTTTGTAGGCATTGATGAGATAAGCTGTCGATGGTAAACTATAAAAGTCTATTGGCGCGATGCCGATGATTCGATCATCTATCCGCGCGGCCTGGAAGGATATATCCGCACCGGAGCAAATACCGGTAATCATAAAACTATTGATGTCTTGTTTCTTTTCCAATAAGTCCATTGCTGCACGAGTCGCGGCGATATTGCGCTCCTCGTAGGACCGTTGAGTGTTGTCTTTCGCACTGTCGCCAACGCCGGCGAAATCAAAGCGAAATACGGTAATACCAGCTGCTGCCAATTCCCGGGCCATGCGAACATAAATCCGGTTGGGGCCGACCCGATGCAACAGACCGGAGTTTAGAATGATGACTGCGGGCAGTTTATCCTGCCGATCCTCTTTTTTCGGTAACGTGAGGATGCCGACTAAGGATTTTTCTGCGCCAAAACGAATTGCTTTCTCTTCCATGCTTGCTTTCCGAATGCGCCAGGCGGTTTGCGCTATCGCATTTTTTACTTAGTGAGCCATTCAATAATTGTGTTTAATGCTTCATTGGGCATTAGGACCGAGTTAAGGTGACTGCCTTTTTTCCAAATGGTGGCATTCTCCAGCCGTTTTCTGGAAACTGGTTTTCCCAATCCGGTAAGATGATCGTTTAATCTTTCAAAATCTTCTTTGGAGATGCTTTCCAGAAGCAAGATTCGGTTGGCGTGAATTTGGGAAATGGCAGTTAAGCGCAAAGATGCCACTTTGCCGGCCAGGGATTCCGACATGGGAAATCCCAACACTTCGTCACCGGTTTTAGTTAATGCTGATCGCGGTGGTTGGGGCAGCAGGTCCTTCAACCAATGTTGATGGGCCTCGTTAATTTCCTGTAGATAATTTGCCCCATCTGTTACCGGATCCCACAAAACCAGATCCGTTATGGCAGGGATGCGTGATGCAGCAATCAGAGCCAGCGTGGCGCCGATGCGCAGGCCAACCAGGGCAACACTGGCGATATCGCCATAATCCTGAATCTCTTCTACCGCCAGCGATACATCCGCTAACCACTGCTCCGGGCTGGCATCCTGAAAGTCGCCATAGGCATCCCCGGTGCCATAATAATCGAAGCGCAGCACATGAAACCCTGCCTCGCCAAGCTTCGCCGCTAATTGGGCAAAAGAGCGATGGGAGCGAATATATTCCTGCCCAATCGGGTTGCATAACACGACGCCTTTCCGGCAGTCTTTGCGCGGATGGGGAGGATGATATGCACCAAATAGCTGCTTGGAAGATTCACCAAAGAAAAATACGTTCAACTTTTTGAAAATACCTTTTTGAGTCTTTTGAGTAGCCTGTCATCTTTTTTAGCGGTTTTCTCTGCTTCTGCTGCCGTTTCAGGATTCTCCGCTGCTGTCGCCTGTTCGCAGGCCGTTGCCAATTGCCCCAGGTTCTGGAGCAGGATATCCCGCGGCGTCACGCGTTGGCCGGTTTCTTTTTCCATCCTCGCAATCACCTGAACAGCCAATAATGAATGCCCGCCGAGGTCGAAAAAGTTTTGGTTCCTGCCTACCTTTTCGATTTTCAAAACATCCCTCCAGATGGCCGCCAGGCGAATCTCCATTTCACTCGCCGGTGCCTGGAAAGCTTCTTCGCTGTTTTGATAACCGGCCTCCGGTGATGGCAAGGAACGGCGGTCTATCTTACCATTCGGCGTTAATGGCAGTTCATCCAAAAACATGAATCGAGACGGTATCATATATTCCGGTAAATTTTTCCGTAAGTACCGGCGAAGCTCACTAATTCGGACCTCATTTTCAAAATCATTCAGGCAATAGGCCACCAGCCGTTTGTCGCCGGGGCCATATTCCCAGTCGATTACTACAGCCTGCTCTAGCGCCGGGTGTTGATGTAACGCTGTTTCAATTTCACCAAGTTCGATGCGGAAACCACGAATTTTAACCTGATGATCGATTCGCCCGAGAAATTCAATCTGGCCGTTTTCGCGATAGCGGGCGAGATCGCCGGTTCTATATAGCCGTTTACCGGCGATGGACTCCGGCGCTGTTTCCGGAGCGATAATAAACTTCTCTGCCGTTAATTCCGGG
>JAUIFT010000422.1 GCA_030430345.1 Calditrichia bacterium
TTTATACCGGCGGCAGTTACGGTGCCGGCCGTTGAGGGCGCGCCGCTAATTGCCAGGCTGAAAGACGAAGATTCCGGACCATTTTCCTGGAACATTACCCAAAAATCGGTCCCGCGACTCTCTATTCCCTGGGCAAAGAGCAACGTTGAAAAAACAGTTGCTGCCGTACAAAGCCATTTAATCAAAGTGCTACCGGGCATCTCACTCCCCTTTCGCAAATGTATTTATATCCTTGTCCCGAATGGTTCAGGAGACGCTGCTTAAAGCTGCTTCCCCGGCAGCCGGCGCGGCATCTTTGAACACTAATAATTCGGTGGGATTATCTACAAATTCCTGTTGCACGCTGGACATCTTTTCCATGTATTTATCTACAAATAACTTCCGGAAAACATTGACATCGAAGACTTCCGGATCTTCCGACATTAATTGCCGAATGCGCTTTCTCAGCAGACGGTAGCCCTTAAAATTCATATAAAAGGGCAGTTTGGAAAGCATGGTCTTCAACGCGCCAAATCCAACGCTTTCCTGTACCAGGCGACGCTGAATCTTGTCGGCAGCCAGCGGTGCCAGCACGGCCCGGGGGCCGTTTTCCAGCACCTGTCTGTAACCATCGAGCATCGCTTTTTGGTGCAGGGTTAATTCAATTAACTTTATTTCCAGGGCATCGATACGTCCATCCGCTCTTTCTTCGGATATAGCCGGATCCAGCAGGTGATCAATAATTTGTTCGCGATCCAGTGTGTGCAGATCTTCGCTCTCCGCCTCGGCATCGATATTGACAAAATCCCGGCGGAAATTGACCGTCATCTGACTAATCTCGATAAAAGCGTCGACGAGAATATCCAGCAGCTGTTCGCGCCGTTTTTCCAGCAATTCACCGGCAGCATTGTTGTTTGCGCTTCTCTCCGGGAGATAATAGCGATCGCTGTTATCCGTTTCTCGGATAGTGTTGGTCAGTATTCTTTCCAACTCGCCATCGCCGGCATCGATCGCGGAAGCCGCTTCATCCAGGGCATTCTGAAGCAGGAAAGCACGGTTTTCCGGCTGCTGGGATCGATATTGTTTTTTCAGGCGATTCAGGACCGTGACTAATTCTTGCACATCGTTCTGCAAAGGATTTTGGAAGACGACGGTATGATCTTCCTCTGCTGCAGCGGCAATTTCGTGGAACTCCAGTAAAAATTTGCCGATCATTACCTGATCTCCTTCCCGCAGCGCATAAGGCTTATTGGGATCAATTTTTACATCATTCAGGAAAGTAAAATTGGCGCTTTCGCAATCGGTCAAGTAACTAACGCCGTCTTTCCGCTCTATCCGCGCATGATGGCGGGAAACCTTTTTATCCGGGTCTTCCAGGCATATTACATTATCATTATGCCGCCCGATGGTTATCGGATCATCCTGAAATTCTTCTTCCCGGAGCCAGTCCGGATTGGCCGTATTACTAAGAACAAATTTGATGGACATGGGAAAGTATCCTCCTGTAAAATCCATTTTATGGGTTAGAACATCCTTTTATTAAACTGCCGGACGCTGACTCTCCTCTACTGTCCGCCGATAATTTACACAGAAAAATCACTGCAAAAATGACGCCGCGCAAACTGCCCCTCCGGATTGATCCCGGTCAATTTTTGTGACGGATTATCAGATTTCTGATAATCCGTCAGCTATTTGTAGTTCTTTTCCACTGATAATCAGCAGCAAACGTCTTTAGAATTCCCTGTAAAAAATGATTGTTGACCGCTAATAATTAATACCTTTGCTAGCAATGCCCTTCATCATTGTTATGGCCTTTGTCTTTTAAGTATTTTATAAACATATGTTTAAATTTTAATTTTTTCCTGGTGTTCTATCAGAGATCCTTAAATTAAGATTTCCCAGACAGGCTTTTTTCTCTGGCAGTATATTCTTCTCAGAAATCTGGCATTTGATTTGTTTATACCAGGGGTGATTGGAACTATTCGTCAATGGAGGAATTATGAAAGCACATCTCACATTTCAATTATTTTGCCTGTTAACGGCCTTTTTTTTACTTCAGGGGTGTCCGGAGAGCGGTAGCGGCCCGGATGATAATATCGAAAATCGGGTATTAACCGTCGATTCATTAAGCGTTTTGGAAAATGCCAACCAAACATTGAAACTGCAATTACATGCCACTGTGCCGAATCCCTGTCACGAGTTTTCCCGGACAGACATTGTTAATACATCGAATGAAGTTACCGTAAATGTCTACAGCGAAATCGACCCGGCGATTTACTGTATCCAGGTACTCGGACAGTTGGAACATGTTATTACCATAAACCTGCCAAACAGCGGAGACTACAGATTTCGGTTTCCCGGCCGGACCGCGACATTGGATACAACCTTAACCATTAACTAAATATACTTATGGGGGATCAAATGCGTGCTTTTCATGCTTGTCTTTTTAATGCTTTAATCATTGTTACAACACTTTTTTCATCGATGCTCGTAGCGCAGTATAATTACGAATCCGTGACGGAAAAGAGCTTTGAGCGGTCATCATTGTTTTACACCAGTCATTTTCTGAACACTTTTGGTTTACCGCGTTATCGGGAAGTGTCCGTTGGTTTTATCGATGATCCGTTTTTGAATTTACAGTTGAATCCTGCCTCCATGCCGGACCTTGGCAGCAAGAACACCTATATTTATCTCGATTTTCGGGGGGACCGAACCGAAGCGCCGATCGTCAATGATTACGTTTACTATGACCGGGGCTATGTCGGTTACGATGAGTATTACCGCAGTTCTTATATCATTGATCCGCGCTGGTACATCAACACTCGTACCGAACCGGAGCCGGTGTTTTCTTTGGGATTAATTACCTATCCCTTTAAGAAAGACGGTAATGGCAACCTCCTCTTTGGCGGCTCTTATCAGCTGATTCATCGTGACGAACCCTTCTACACGGTGCCGAGCTGGATTTATGCCAATCAACGGGGATACGACTCTTTTGGGTCAGTAGCGGAAGATGCCTCCAGCATTCCGATTATCGACCGCTCCTTTGGGGAAGATGAAATGCGCATCAGCGGCCATCTGTTTTCCGGTATTGCAGCCTATCAGCTCTCTTCGCTCATCTCCGCGGGTATTTCGGTAAATGGTGTTATTCAGGATCGCGATGGTATTTATAGCAACAAGTATAGTAACAATTATAACAATGCAGATATCTACGCCAGCGAATACACCAATGATCGCGAGCAGACTTACGATCATCTCGATTGGAGCGGGGGTGTTAAGCTGCAATTGACATCGAGACTTGCGCTTGGGGTAAAAGGGGGCATTTTGAATGGCAATGCCGATCAAGCCTATAACAACTACAATTTCTATGAGAGCGATTATAATTATTCCGGTGCCGGCACCAACCGTTCGGAAAACTATGGCCTGGGGGAAACCCGCCAATCCTGGGATCAGGATGGGACGACGCGCTACGGGCGCATTCATTTCAGCTACCAGGTCGAGCCGGGGGCGCAAATCAGCGGCTTTCTCCGCAGCGAGCGCAGTGAAGTAGATCTCCTGAACAGTTCGTCGATTAACGATACCAGCTATAGCTTTTATCACTGGACCCACGATTATTCTTTTTACCAGGGCACTCATGTATCCTCATTGTCCGATATTCGCAGCGGCAGTGGCGAGAGAGAGAAAAGCAGCCATCAGGCGGCGCTGAATTTTAACTGGGAATTAACCGCGAAAAATACCTTGTTTGGTGGCATTTATATCGCCAGCCGGAAAAACAGCATTAATACGCTAGAAACAGTTTCCGCAAACCGTTTCTCTCAGGGCGAGTGGATCAGTGACGATAATGCTGATGAACATCTCGATCATGTTATCGAGGACAAAACCCTGCGCTGGAGATACGACGCATCCTACTGGACGGTGCAAATTCCCCTGTTTACCCGCTTCAAGCTGAATAAGAACTGGGGATTTATGCTGGGGGTAAACCGCATCCT
>JAUIFT010000423.1 GCA_030430345.1 Calditrichia bacterium
CTGGGCTTTCATGAAATTTGTCGTTGAAAAACAAACGCAACTGGAAGAGATCGCCAGTATGGAAGAGCCGCTCTTTCCCGCCAATCGCCTGGCCGCTACAGACAGCAGTTTTGCTACGGACGAAGCCACTAAAGTTTTTGTGAAACAAATGGAAGTCGCCCATTCGCCGGCGATCGTCCCCCTCGCCCATGGGGTTTTCTGGAGAGAATTCCAGGCCGCGCGGGAACGGATCGTGCGCGATGTGCAACCACCGCTGCCAGCATTACAGCAGGCAGAGAAATTGATTCAATTAGAGCTGGATAAAGCAATTCGCTATGATAGCTATGTGCGCACCAAAATGACTTATCAAACACCGGAAATTCAGCAATGATGAGCGCCTTTAAAGAGACATTACGCAGCCGGATGAAACGGCGGGAGATGATCCTCGCCTACATCTTTCTTTCCCCCTGGCTGCTCGGCTTCCTGGCCTTCGGGTTATACCCGATGATCATGTCCGCCTATTACAGTCTCTGCCATTATGATGTGTTGCGCGTGCCGCAGTTTATCGGTCTGGAAAATTACCAGGTGCTTCTTTTCGAAGATCCCTACTTCCTGGAATCGATCTGGAATACACTCTATTATACCGTTCTCCGCACCCCATTGAGCATTCTGGGCTCCCTCTTGCTGGCGGTATTAGTGAATAACGAATTGCGCGGGATGCGTTTTTTCCGCACCGCTTTTTTTGTGCCTTCAATTGTCACCGGCGTTGCTTTATCGGTGCTCTGGTTGTGGATGCTAAATCCACATTACGGATTAGTGAATATCGCCCTTGCCGCTTTCGGCATTCCCGGACCACTCTGGCTGCAAAGCACCGAATGGTCGAAACCGGCGATGGTCCTGATGGGACTCTGGTCGATTGGCGGGGGACGGATGCTGGTATTTCTCGCCGCCTTGCAAAGCATTCCGAAAAATCTCTACGAAAGCGCGGAAATTGACGGCGGCGGCTGGTGGCAGAAGTTCTATCACATCACCGTGCCGATGATGTCCCCGGTAATCTTTCTCTGGACGATCCTCGATGTCATCTTTTCCCTGCAGGTGTTCACCGAAGCTTATGTGATGACCAAGGGCGGCCCGCTAAATTCGACCCTCTTTTATAATCTCTACATCTACTTCAAGGCTTTTGACGATTTCGCCATGGGTTATGCCTCCGCCATGGCCTGGATTTTATTGCTCATCACGTTGCTGATTACCCTCATCCAGTTTAAGCTGGGCAAACGCTGGGTCTATTATGAAGGAGGGGATGGCAATTGATTAATCGAAAAAAAGCGTTGAAAAAGTTATATATCTATCTCGGATTGCTGGTCTGCAGCGCCGTGCTCATCCTGCCTTTTCTCTGGGTGCTTTCCACCTCGCTAAAAGCCGATGGGCAGATATTCGCGATTCCACCACAGTTCATCCCGGATTCGCTCCATTGGGAGAACTATAGCCTGGTATTTGAGCGGATGCCGTTTCTCACTTACTTTCTCAATTCCACCTTTATTACCGTGGTTTCGATTATCGGTACCGTGCTCTCCAGCTCGATGGTCGCTTATGCCTTTGCCTGTTTGCGTTGGCCGGGGCGGGATGGCGTTTTCATCCTGGTGCTTGCCACCATGATGCTCCCAATGCAGGTTACTATGATTCCGGTATTCGTGATGTTTAAGGATCTCGGATGGTTAAACACATTTAAACCATTGACCGTCCCGGCGTTTCTGGGTGGTGGCGCCTTTAACATCTTCATACTCCGGCAATTTTTTCTAACGATTCCTCCATCCTTGCTGGATGCCGCTCGCATTGATGGTTGCTCGGAATTTCGCATCTACTGGAATATCGTGTTACCGCTGGCAAAGCCGGCGCTGGCAACTGTAGCGATCTTAACATTTCTCTTTACCTGGAACGATTTTCTCGGACCGCTTATCTACTTGTCCGATCAGCTCAAAGGCACACTCGCGTTAGGATTAGCGATGTTCACCGGCCAGCACCAAAATGAATGGGGCCCGTTAATGGCCGCTTCCATATTGATGATGACCCCGATTATTGTCATCTTCTTTATGTTTCAGAAATATTTTATTCAGGCATTTACCAGCAGTGGGATTAAAGGATAACAGCTTACAGTAAGCTGTGAACAATAAGATTGACACTAATAACTGTTAACTGACAACTGTAAAGGAAAATTTGCAAGTTATGTCGAGTTACTCTACACTAATTAATAAACCTCAACCAATCAAAAGGAGATTTGGTATGAAAAATCGTGTACTGAGAAAACTGATGATGTTCCTCACCCTGATATCATCAGTATGGCTGCTCAGCGGCTGTTTGTATATTCTGCAAATAATCCAGGTGGCAACAGCGGATGTTAATTCCCAGATCACTACCACCATCGAAGTGGAAATGGACGAAACCCAGTGTCAATGCCCGGGCGGTGGCCCTTCCGGGGCGATTGTTGCCGTGCAAATACCCACAGACTGGACTGTTGACGGCATGGATTATGATGGCGACTATGGCCCGCAAGACCTCACTTATCTCCACCCGGATAGCATTGATGGTCGTCCCGGCGCCGGTGTCGATCATTGGTATGATAGCCTGGATTTCCGCTATCCTCCCGCAGCCGGCATGCACTGGGTGGTTTACCAGGGTCCAAACGAAGGCTGGATTGGTTCGGATACCAACAATGTTACCGTAAACGTGAATATGACTACTGGCTCTGATGGTACTTACAATATCGGTTATCTTATTTCGATCAACGATTACAATCTGAATAATCCTAGTGAGTTTGACATCAGCCTAGATAACATGATTGTTGTCGGCACCGGTGTTGGTATCGAAGAGACCCAATTACCAGGTCTTGCTGAGCAGTTTGAGCTGGATCAAAATTTCCCCAATCCGTTCAATCCGAGCACGACGATCCGCTATGCTATCCAGCAGCGGACGAATGTAAAACTGGCAGTTTATGATCTCTCCGGCCGGGAAGTTGCCGTGCTTTATCAGGGTGTGAAAGCGCCGGGTAATTATGAATTACAATATGATGCTTCCGAACTCGCCAGTGGCGTTTACCTTTATCGCCTGGTGGCCGGCAACTTTGTTCAGACTCGCAAGATGATGCTGGTTCGCTAATTTTTTTATTGCCAATCCGGATCTGTAACTGCAGATCCGGATTGCTTTTTCTCCAAAAGTACGTCGAATTGAAATGTCAAAACCTTTATAACCTTATGACAGCAACAAAAATCAATATTAAAACAGTTCGCGATCTTGGGCCGCAACTTACTGAAAATCCGCACCAGATGGTCGGGCAGGATGGCGCATATTCCATCCCACTGGGCGGAAAAACATTATGGTTTTTTGGGGACACGCTGATCGGTGAAAGAACGCCCGGGGAAAGCGTCTGGTATCCCGGCGGCGCAGCGGTCGGTCCCTGGGATATGAGCGGCAAAGCGGGCATTCGCCGGATGATCAACAACTGCGGCCTGATTATGGAAAATCATGATGTTCGCAATGGATTTCAGGATGTCCGCTACATCATGGATAATGAGGGCGAAATCAAAACCCTGATGCCGCTGCTGCCCGATGAACATCCCGACGAAATACGTATCTGGTGTATGCATGGCATTGCCTTACGGGACAAGCTTTACCTCTTTTTCAATAAGGTAGAAATGCTCCCGGATGGACCATTTCCGGTAAATTTTGATATACTTGGGGTCGGAATGGTGGTCGGCAATACCCGGGACTGGGAATTTCAGCGAGTAATCCAAAATGGCTCCGATCTTTTCTGGACCGAAAAAAATCCCCAATTCAGTGCGGCGATTTTGCCGGATAAGAACGGCGAATGGCTATACCTTTACGGCGTGAAAAAAGACGCCCGGCGGGTTCAGCGGACCCATCTCGCGCGGGTACATCCGGATGATATCGCTAACCCGGACGCCTATCAGTATCTGGCGGAGAGCA
>JAUIFT010000424.1 GCA_030430345.1 Calditrichia bacterium
GCCAGGCCGGGATGAAAAGAGGTCAGGTATCCATACGGGAACGGCCGGTCGGTTAAAACATGATGAAACAGGAAAGGATATTTCACTTGTTTAAGTGTAAATGCCTCTTTTTCGTAATAAGACCGTTTTTGGGTGAAATGAAAGGGCGTCAGCAGCGTCACATCCATCCCAAGCTCGCTAAAGGCTTTTGCCAAACGAACGTTGCGAATTTTCCCACCGGCCGTCATGGGATAAACCGGGTAGGGAGATATCATCAATAATTTCATAGCTGCACCTCGTCATCTTTCCATCGAATTAACCAGGTTGCCAGGAACAAAGCCCGCCAGGCCAGGGCGCCAGGCCAGCTATCAATTTTTGAAATATCCAGGACATCCGAAACCAGGGAAGAGCGGTGATATAACTCTTTTATGCGCTGGCGCCAGTGAGCCTCTTCCCAATATGCCGGCGGAATGCCAAACCCGCGTTTTTCATGATTAAGTATATAGCTCGGGAGCCGCTTCTCTATTGTTTTCAGGAAAACGTATTTTTCTTGATTCTTCCTGAATTTTAGTTGATATGGAATCTGAGCCGCAAGCGCCACGATGCGATAGTCTAGCAATGGCACCCGCGTTTCCAGACTGTGAGCAGATGAAGCGATATCGACCTTGGGGAGAATGTCATCGGCGAGATACTGGGCAAACAAACCAGCGAAATAAGCATTCACCGGATGAAGATGTTCCAACTTTTCTTTCAGGGGCGCATAGGTCGCCCAGATATCATCCGCAGGCACTTGCCAGTGCGGTTTCAAAATACTTCGGCTTAACGGATCGAAGAGGTGATCTCGCAGAGAAGCCAGCATTAACCAGGCTGGCAACTTCAACCTTTTCAATGAGATAGAAGGTTTTATCAGGTCAAATATTGTTGCACCATTCATACGCCAGGCATCGGGGAGCTGACAGGCAATATCAATATTTTTTGCCCCCCGGCCGGTAATATACCCGCTAAACAGCTCGTCGCCGCCATCACCGCTGAGAACCACCTTAACGTGTTTGCTGGCGAGTTGGGAGATTAAATATGTTGGCACTGCCGAGGAATCACCAAATGGCTCGTCGTAGCTATAAACAATACGATTTAACAGCTGAATAATATCCGTTTTTTCCAGACGAAGATGGCGGTGGGATGCGCCCCATTCTTTAGCGAGCCTTCCGGCAATTTTACTTTCGTCATTTTCCTGGTCATCAAACCCGATATTAAATGATTGAACCGGCTTATCGCTGACATCTTTGAGATATGAAAAAATAGCGCTGGAATCCAATCCACCAGACAAAAAGATACCGACAGGCACATCGCTGACGGAATGAATAGCAACGGCATCGGAAAGCAGGCTTCCTAATTCTTCCTGAAAATCTGCAGCCTTTCGTTGGTAATCGGGCGTAAAATCTGCTTCCCAATATTTAACCGATTTTATATTCCCGCGCTGATCCTGTAAATCGACAACCAGCATCTCTCCGGCAGCCAACTTTTTGATGTTCTTGTAGATCGTAAACGGGGCCGGAATCACTTCCTTGACAAAGAAAAGATTTAGCGCCAGGGGATCGATTTCCCGCGGCACTTTCGCATCGGCAAGAATGCTTTTTAATTCCGAAGCGAAATAGATGCGCTCATTATTCGCATAATAGTAAAGTGGTTTAATACCAAGGCGGTCTCGAACCAACACCAGCCGATTGTTTTTCTTGTCCAGGATAGCGATGGCAAACATACCATTTAAGTGGTGGACAAAATCCAGACCATAGGACTCATATGCATGCAATACAACTTCGCAATCACTTTGAGAACGGAACCGATGACCGCCAGCAAGCAGTGTTTGGCGCAGCTGCTTGTAATTGTAAATTTCGCCATTACAAACTGAACGGATATCACCGGTTTCATTGACAAATGGCTGGTTTCCATCTGGCGATAAATCGATGATGCTCAGCCGGCGAAACCCCAGGGCATTGCTGCCAGAGCGCCATATCCCTTCATCATCCGGCCCCCTGTGCCTCAGTGCATTAGCCATGGCGTGAATGGTTGTGTGTTCGATCTCTGAATTGTTCCCAAGCCCCGAAATGCCACAAATACCACACATAGAATAATCCCTACATCACTCTACTGTTTGACGGGTGCATGCGAATGGTTGTCGCATTATTGTACACTCAAATGTCTTTAAAATAATTTATTAGAGGTATAATACTGTAGATAGTATTGAGGGATTTGTTTAGAGTCACATATTAGTCATATCTTTGACAAATCAAGGGGTTAGGTAAGTTCAAGCAGAGCTCCTTCAAAAACCTGACCTAATTGCGTTTTTTAAATTCAGACGGCGAACATCCAAACTCTTCCTGGAAGCAACGGGTAAAATAAGACTGACTGTTAAACCCAACCATGTAGGCAATTTCCGCGATGTTTCCGGCATTCTGTTTGAGAAGATCGGCAGCTCTCGCCAGGCGAAAAGATCGAATAAATTCACTGGGGGATTTATCCGCCAATGCCCGGATTTTCCGATGCAGCTGGACCCGGCTCATCCCCATCGCATCTCCAAGTTTCTCCACGCTAAATTCTTCGTTCTCCAAATTCTCTTCGAGGACTTCGTTCATCTTCTCAAGGAATTGTTGATGGACAGACGGCAATGAAATCTGCCGGGGCTTCAGGAGCATTTCCCTGCTATATTTTTCCCGAAGCTGGTTACGGAGTTTAATCAGGTTACGCACCCGGACAAGCAGTTCCTCCGGGTCAAATGGTTTGATCAAATAATCATCCGCGCCGGTTTCCAGGCCTTCCATGCGATCTTTTCGCTCCGCTTTTGCCGTCAATAGTATAAAAGGGATGTGATTCGTTTTGTCACTGGCTTTTAGTGCTTTGCCGAGCGCGTAACCATCCATTTCCGGCATCATTACATCGCTGATAATCAAATCCGGTACTTCTGTTTTCGCTTTCTCCAGGCCAATGCGGCCATTCTCGGCTTCAATAACTTTGTAGGACGGCAACAAGTGCTGGCGAATGAAATCCCGTAAATCCCGGTGATCTTCCACGATAAGGATTAAATCTTCATCAGAAATTCCCTCAAGTGTTTCTGCAGGCTGTTCCTCTATTGCCGGGGTCGGCCTTTCGGAAATCGCTTCATGGTAAATTTCTCCGTCAGTGGATGCAGCAGCATCAGCTTCGGCAACGACAATTTGATCCGGATGCAGGTGGGCACTCCCCAGAGGAATTTTAAGAGTAAAGACCGTCTCGCTATCGGCTTCGCTGCTTACCGAAATCTTACCCTGGTGCAACGCCACCAGTTCTTTCACCAACGCCAGGCCAATCCCGGTGCCTTCAGTTTCATACGTATTGCTATCCTGCGCCTGGTAAAAGCGGTCAAAAATGTATGGCAGTTTTTCTTCCGGAATTCCCTTGCCGGTATTACTCACCTGAATGACGACAAGTTGCCGGTCTTCTTCGTTCTCGGCAGCGTCATCTTCGGCAGTACTAACTGCGACATTCACAGCAATAGCGCCGGCATTGTTGGTAAATTTAAAAGCATTCGACAGCAGGTTATAAAAGATTTTTTCAAATTTTTCCGTATCAAAATAGAGATTAATTTTGCTATAGCCAGTTTCAGCAGAAATCGGGGCGCCATTGAAAGTAAGCTTGATTTTTTTCTGCTCCCCCATGGAAGCAAAGGAGATAAAAATGCGCCGTAGAAAGCGAACAATATCTCCTTTCGCTGCCCGTAGCTTCATTCCACCGGCTTCCAGTTTGGCAATATCCAGCAACTGGTTGATCAGTAACAACAGGCGAGTGGCATTCCGTTGCATGGCGCTATATTCATCCTGCGAAGGATGAATATCTTTGGATTGATGATATTTGTTTAGCAGGCCAAGAATCAAAGTTAACGGCGTGCGGAATTCATGGGAAATATTGGCAAAAAAGCGAGTCTTAACCCGATCCATCTCC
>JAUIFT010000425.1 GCA_030430345.1 Calditrichia bacterium
CGCCGCAATACTAAAGAGGGGTAAAGATGGTTATCGAAAATCCGTCAGCGCTTAATAAAAACGCTTAAAATACAAAATACTACATTTGTTCCGGCGCAGAAACACCAAGAACTTTAAAACCATTTCCCAAAACGGTTTTTGTTGCCAGGCAGAGCCCCAGCCGTGCCCGGGAAAGATTATGATCATCGGTAATAACCCAGCAATCGGTATAAAAGCGATGGAAAGCGGTGGATAAGTCCGACATATACTGAGTTAAGAGGTGCGGCTCAAAATCAGCCCCGGTTTTCAGAAGCATTTTCGGGAATTCCATAAGCTTTTTGATCAGGGCAAATTCGCTGTCATGCTCAAGATGGCGAAAATCGCTGCTATCCTTATAGGACAAATCTTTCTCGGCCGCTTTGCGAAGAATGCTGCAAATCCGGGCATGGGCATATTGGTTGTAATAAACCGGATTTTCATCCGATTGGGTTTTCGCTAATTGGATATCAAAGTTGAGATGGCTTTGCATGCTGCGCATCAGGAAAAACCAGCGGGTAACGTCCCCGGATACATCTTCCACCAATTCGTCCAGCGTTACGAAGTTCGCTTTCCGGGTAGACATTTTGACAACTTCTTTCCCTTCATAAAGGGTAACAAACTGGTGAATGAGAACGGTTACTTTCTCGCTGTCAAATCCCAGGGCTTTGACGCCGGCAAGCACATCGGGAAAAGTCGCGATATGATCGGAACCGAAAATGTCGACCAGCCGCTCAAATCCGCGCTGAAACTTATTGCGGTGATAGGCCATATCCGGCAGACGATAGGTTGGCTCGCCACTGCTTTTTACAATGACCGGGTCTTTTTCCAGACCGAGTTTCGTTGCCCGGAACCAGACCGCGCCGTCTTTATCGTAAGCGAGATCTTCTTTCCGAAAGGTTTCCAGAACGGCATCAATGTCGCCGTTTTCATAGAGGTCAGATTCGTTAAAAAATGAATCGAAATAAATGTTTAACGCTGCCAGGGTCTTTTTGATATCAGCAAAAATTTCGCTTTCGGCGGTATCTTTAAAAACGGTCAGATCATCATTCTCTTTGAAAACCCCGCCGTGCTCATCGAGGATTTTCTGAGCGATATCACGGATATATTCACCCTGGTAATGCTCTTCGCCCAACTCAACTCTTTCACCGAGCAGTTGAAGGTAGCGGCAGCGTACAGACTCTGCCAGTACCCGCATCTGACGCCCGGCGTTGTTGAAATAATATTCCCGGGTAACGTCGTAACCCAGCCATTCCAGCATGGTGGCAACAGTATCGCCGATCACCGCCTGGCGGCCATGCCCTACAGTCAGGGGGCCGGTGGGATTCGCGCTGACAAATTCGACCATTGCTTTTTGGTGTTTCCCAACATCGGAACGGCCAAAGTTCTCACCGGCGGAAAGAATCCCTTCTACGGCGTTGCGCAAGTAGTCTTTTGCGATGAAAAAATTGATAAATCCCGGCCCGGCAATATCGGTCTTTTCAATGATTGCCGGATCAAGCGTCAATGCCTCAACGATCTGCGTGGCGATCTGACGCGGATTTTGTTTCAACGGCCGCGCGAGCAACATGGCAACATTAATGCTGACGTCCCCATGGGCATCCATCTTGGGGCGGTCCATCTGATACGCTGCTGTCGGGAAATTTAAAGATTGAAGGGCCTGTTGAATCTGATCATTCAGGTATGATTCCAGTTGTTGCATTGTCGGTCACTTTCGTTATTTTAGCATCTGCCCAGAGCTTTTCCAGTGCAAAGTATTCCCGTGTTTCCGGCCGGAAAATATGCACTACAACATCAATATAATCCAGTAGTACCCAGTTCAGGCGATTAAAGCCTTCGCGATGGGCGGCGCGGATTTTCTCACCTTTTAACTCCCGCTCAATATGATTCGCCAGCGTTTTCACATGAACATCTGATTCGCCGCTGAGAATAATAAAATAATCGGCAACATCGCTAATGCCGATTAAATCCATGACGGTAATATCAGTGGCTTTTTTATCCAGGGCCAGTTGGGTAATTTTTTCAGTTAGTGCTTGTGTCGTCATAATTCTCTTTAGCTTTTATGAGTATAGTTTCTTCAAATTCAGTGGTTTGTAAATTTTTATTTAAAAGGTTTTAATTGCTGATAATCTTTCCCGATAACGATCGTTGCATCCAATTGCAAATTCGGATCTCTTTCTACCTGAACGTCATTGTTGCTCAAGCCAAGTAACGCCGCCAGTCTGGCAGAGCGCTCCGCTTTACCAACTCTATCCAGCACGGTGGTTTTTGGCACGTTGAAATGCTCATAATTCCCACGGGAAACTACATCAACATTATGCCCGCGCAGATAGTTGGTTATTTTCTCCGCAAGTCCATTTTCTCCGCAACCGTTCAGCACTTCAACCTGAATTCTTCTCGCCAGGGATTCGCTGCTGGTAGTACTGGTATTGTTATCTCTACCCGTTTCACTGCTGTTGTCCGGCGTCGTATTACCTGCTTCGTTCGGCGGATTGTTCTCCTCGCTGGTATTTTGCGCATCCTGAACCGGTTGATTGTCAGCAGTTACCGGCGGATTGTTCTGGTTCTCGCTAAATCCTAATTGTGGACCCAGTTGATCCCAGCGGGTAAAAACATAAGTACCCAAAGCAACCATTATGGCGATAATTGTAAAAACCAGAAATAGCCGAAACGTTGGCGGTCCAGCGTCCTGCACCTGATACTTGGAAGAGGAGGGGGTATTTTTACCGGTTTGAGCTTTAACTATTTTTTTTATCCGTGGATCGGATAAATCTCTGCGTGTCCTTTTGGCCAAGTGTTACTACTCCTTTAGTGTCCGCAACTTATTTCTTAAAGCGGTAGGGCTGATAGTAATAGTTGTAGCCCGGCCGCACATCGACTCCCAGCGTTACTGCGGTATTTTCACTTGGACGGTACATCAGCTCCGCGCCTCCAAATAACCGGGTCGCGTTCAGGTCCAGTGCATTGCTAAGGCCCGGCTGGGTATTAAAAGAACTGTAGGGAGTATTCATCAGCCCCAGGTTAAGCCTGAGGGAAAGTGGCGCGCTGAATTGATAGTTGATTGTATTCACGTAGCTGTTGACCATCATACTGTTTCCGCCGAAAGTAACAAATGATGCGGAAAATGAATGGTTCATAGAGAATTTCTCCGGATCCAGAAAACCTAAAACCAAACCGGATGCCGGGGATGACAATGCTTCTTTAATCGATGGTTGATGTTTATACTGAGCCGTTAAAACAGCTGGAAAACATACCATGAACAGGATAAATGCAATGCCAAAACGTTTCATAAAATTCTCCGGAATTATTATTTATCTGGCATTTACTAAATGCACAGACCCGCCAAATTAAACAATTCTGCAGCGAAAATAAAGTAATAATTGGTTAAATTGGATTGGGACTATTCGTTTAGTGCGATTCCGTTTTTCTCAATGGAGATCAAGCGTTTTTTATACAATGCCCCAACTGCTTTTTTGAACACTTTTTTGCTTACCCCGAAAATACGATATATTTCGTTCGGAGAACTTTTGTCTGTTAACGGCAAAAAGCCGCCCTGCATTGTTAACATTTCCAGAACTCTTTCGGAAAAATCATCTACTTTTTGATGGCCCGGTTGATAGAGGGTTAAATCTATCTTACCGTCGTCGCGGATTTTATTGATATAGGCACTTGTTTTTTGACCATAGCGGAGCGGACGAAAAATTTCGTTTTCATAGATTAACCCGGTGTGGGCGTGGTTAATTATCGCGGTATGGCCCAGGTCAGTGCGTTTATAAATAATGATTTCTACCGCCTGCCCAACCTCATATTGCGGCGGGGTTTTGTCTAAAAAACGATCCAGCCGGGAAGAGCCGACAATCCGGTTGGTTTTTTCATCGATATAGACATAAACAATATAAGAGCGGGTTGGCGCCATGCGGGTTTTCTGCTCC
>JAUIFT010000426.1 GCA_030430345.1 Calditrichia bacterium
GCGCACCAGGTCGGCAATTTTCGTCAGCAATGAAGCCTTATTGACCTGGTAAGGCAATTCGGTAACGATAATGCGATCACGATTACCACGGGCGCGTTCGATGCTGGCGCGGGCACGAACAATCACTTTACCGCGGCCCGTTTCATAGGCTTCCTTAATACCGGCACTACCAAAAATGATACCGGCGGTGGGGAAATCCGGCCCTTTAATAAACTGCATTAATTCCGGCATTGTGATGTCCGGATTATCGACCTGGGCTACCAGCGCATCAACGACTTCCCGCAGGTTATGCGGGGGAATATTGGTTGCCATACCAACAGCGATACCGGAGGCGCCATTACATAGCAGCGCCGGAAAAACCGTTGGCAATACAACCGGCTCTTTTAAGGTTTCGTCAAAGTTCGGACGAAAATCAACGGTGTCCTTATCGAGATCGCGTAAAATTTCGTTGGAAACTCTTGCCAGGCGTACCTCGGTATAACGCATCGCCGCGGCAGAATCACCGTCAATTGATCCAAAGTTTCCCTGTCCGTCTACCAACGGATAGCGGAGCGAGAAATCCTGCACCATCCGCACCATCGAATCGTATACGGCGGAGTCGCCATGCGGGTGATACTTACCAAGCACTTCCCCAACGATACGTGCACTCTTTTTATAGGCGCGATTATAATAGACGCCCAGTTCGGACATTCCGAACAATACCCGCCGATGGACAGGCTTCAGCCCATCCCGCACATCCGGCAAGGCACGTGCAACGATTACCGACATGGAGTAGTCCAGGTAAGAATTGCGCATTTCCTCTTCGATATCGAGCGGAATAATACGTTGTCTTTGTAATTCCATTCTTCCTGTTTCCTTTTTGTTCAGGCGGCTGCTTGCCGCCCCTTAGTTTACCAGCAATCTATTGATTATCCGTTTTCAATTTCACGTCAGCCGGAAAAACGGTATCCGGCAATCGTCATCTATACATCCAGATTCCGCACATATTTCGCATTCTTTTCGATAAAGCGACGGCGCGGTTCTACCTGGTCGCCCATCAGGGTGCTGAAAATATGATCAGCTTCCGCGGCATTTTCCAGGGTGACCTGCAGCAGGGTGCGCTTTTCCGGGTCCATGGTGGTTTCCCAAAGCTGATCGGGGTTCATTTCACCCAAACCCTTATAGCGCTGGATTTGCACCTTACTGGATACAGTTTCTGCATTGCCATTGCCATTTAACCCCATGCGTTTGATGATATCATCTTTCTCATCTTCATCATAGGCATAGTTCTCTTTTTTTCCGGACTTCACTTTATAGAGCGGCGGCTGGGCAATGTAAACATTGCCGAATTCCACCAGCTCCCGCATATAGCGGAAGAAGAAAGTGAGCAGCAAAGTACGAATGTGGGAGCCGTCCACGTCGGCGTCCGTCATGATAATGATCTTGTGATAGCGCAGTTTCTCGTGGGAGAAATCACCTTCCCCAATACCGGTTCCAAGCGCAGTAATAATGGTCTTGATTTCGTCGTTAGAGAGAATTTTGTGCAGACGTGCTTTCTCCACATTGAGGATCTTACCTTTCAAGGGGAGAATTGCCTGGAAGCGGCGATCGCGGCCCTGTTTTGCAGAACCGCCCGCAGAGTCACCCTCCACCAGATAAATTTCGCAATGCGACGGATCGCTGATGGAACAGTCGGCCAGCTTTCCCGGTAATGCGTTGCTTTCCAGCGCGCTTTTCCGGCGGGTCAGCTCGCGGGCTTTCTTTGCAGCTTCCCGGGAGCGGGCGGAAGAAATACATTTGTCGATAATTTTCCGGCCGACGGAAGGATTCTGCTCAAGAAACTCGGAGAGTTTGTCATTGGTGATCGACTCGACGATCCCTCTCACTTCGCTGTTTCCGAGTTTGGTTTTCGTCTGACCTTCAAACTGTGGTTCGCTGACCTTCACACTAATGACGGCGGTCAGCCCTTCGCGGGTGTCTTCCCCCTGAACGTTCACTTTTTTCAGCAGATTATTTTTACTGCCATAGTTGTTTAACGAACGGGTTAATGCCGATTTAAAACCACTAAGGTGGGTACCGCCTTCAATCGTATTTACATTGTTACAGTAGGTGAATACGTTATCGCTGAAGGAATTGTTGTATTCCAGTGCGATTTCTACCTGAACACCATCCCGGTCATCTTCATAATAAATTGGCTTGTGCAGGGCGATGCGGTTCTGATCGATATACTTCACAAATTCGCTCAATCCACCTTTGTAATGGAAGGTTTCTTCCCGCTCTTCGCCCGGCCGCAAGTCTTTTAAAATCACCTTCAGGCCACGGTTCAGAAACGCGAGGTCGCGCAAACGGTTGGCGAGGGTATCGAAGGTATATTTGACCTTGCGAAAAATTTGATCATCTGCCATGAAAACGGTTTTAGTACCGGTATTCTTGGTTTTCCCGACCGCTTTCACCTGGGCGCGCGGCACGCCACGATCATATTCCTGAATCCAGACTTGACCGTTACGATATACTTCCACGGTGCACCATTCGGAGAGCGCGTTCACAACCGATGCGCCCACCCCGTGCAAACCACCAGAAACCTTGTAAGTATCTTTATCAAACTTACCACCGGCGTGCAGAACGGTCATAATCACTTCCAGCGCGGATTTTTTAGTCTCTTTGTGAATATCTACCGGAATACCGCGGCCATTATCCTCAACGGTGATACTTTCATCCTTATTGATCGAAACGATAACGTCCGAGGCATGACCTGCCATTGCTTCGTCAATACTGTTATCGACGATCTCGTATACCAGGTGATGCAGACCGCGGGTAGTGATATCCCCGATATACATCGCCGGCCGCTTCCGGACTGCCTCAAGTCCTTTTAAAATCTGAATATTCGACGCGGAATATTCGCCGGCTTTCACTTGTTTTTTTTCTGCCATAAGCTAAGATCCCTTAGTAAAATTTAATCTCCGTAATTGCTTTCTTGCCTATCTTCTCATTAATGTCCTGTATTATTTGATGCTTATAAAATGCAAGCTCATGCCGCCAGACGTCCTCGTCTACTTTCACAAACATCGTTCCCTGTACCACTTTTTGCGGGGAAGTGTGCTGGGCAACGTCTTTTCCCACACTGGCATCCCAGAAAGCAATGGCCAGATTTTCCTCAAAACGGTCTTTCAATCCGGCCGCTTTCAGAAAGGAAAGAATGGCATCGCGAACATGTGTCGCTTTTCTGTGTTTTTTCATGAGGACGGCGTTTCAGTGTTGCGTTTTTTTCTAATTTGATCGTATTAAAACTGCATTTTTTTCAACTGAAAATGAAAATAAATGATTACCCCAATTTGATCGCTAAAATCGTGTTATTATCATTGTTGAATTTTTCCGAAGAATGACCGGTAATTTAATAGCAACACGGCTTTAGAGCGTCCAGTTTAGACCTAGACGAGTTTCAGTATACATAGGTTCACCGCGAAAATCAAGTTTTTTTCTACTTATTTTTATTAATTTTTTCCCGGTATTTCCGGGGTGATTTTTCCCGCTTTTACCTGATAATAATGCGTTGGCGCCGAAAAATTTTGCACCTTCTCAAAAAAGCTCTGCGAGGTCGTCGTTACGAAGACCTGGCCGATGTCGCTGAGCTGCTCAAGCATTTGACGAATCCGTTGGGCATCAAGCTCTCCGAAGATGTCATCGAAAAGCAAAATCGGGGTATGAGACTGCTGCTCGCGCAGAAAATGATACTCTGCCAGCTTGAGTGCAATCACGAAAGTTTTATGCTCTCCCTGACTGGCATACGCCCGGGTCGGTTTACCGTTGATCAGAAAAAGGAGATCGTCACGATGCGGGCCAACCATTGTGGTTCCGTATTCAATTTCCCGGAAGCGTTTTTTCGCAAACAACGCCCGGTATTCCGCCAGCAAGAACGAGAGCTCCTCCGCGGCGGCGAGGGCCTCGTCGTTCGCTTCGGCGTCG
>JAUIFT010000427.1 GCA_030430345.1 Calditrichia bacterium
GCTGCCGGCAAAATGAAACTGAGCCAATCGTTGCTCCCAATGACCGCAAATCGGATTTCATTTACGTTGAAGATGTCGTGCAAGCGAATTTGCAAACGATGGAAAAAATGCTATCCCGTGATGAACACCAGCGGGATGAAATGATAAACGGGCAGACCTATCATATCGGCAGTGGCCGCGCAATATCCATCGCAGAAGTCGCCCACACCATCCGACAACTGACAGAATCAACTATTGAAATTATCGACCAACCATCCGGCAACCCCCGTCAATTCAGCTTTAATATTGCGGCTGCCCGCCGGGATTTCGATTTTCAACCAGGATCATTAAAAGAGGGATTAAGAAAATACCTCGAAAAATACCAATGAACCTTAAATCCTCAAAAAAACGCAGAAATCAACAGGCAGAAAGCAAATGCACAGGAATCGTTCATGTTAGAGATACCAGCCAATAAGCCCTACTTTCCGGAAGCGGTGCAAGAACAGATTGCAACGGAGATTACAAAAGTGTTATCCAATGGCCGGCTAACCCAGGGGCCATGGATAGAGAAATTCGAGCAATTATTTGCTGAACATTCAAAATCTTCTTACGCAATAGCGGTGAACTCCGGCACTAGCGCATTGGAAGTGCTGCTACGATTTTTTAATGTTTCCGGAGGTGAAGTCATCGTGCCGACCAACACCTTTCTGGCCAGCGGCAACGCGGTTATTTTTGCAGGCGGCAAACCGGTACTGGCCGATATTTCTCCGGAAACACTTAGCCTGGATCCGAAGGAAATTCGCCGGAGAATTACCCCGGCCACCCGCGGCGTGATTGCGGTGCATATCGCCGGTCTCATCAGCCCGGAAATTCATGAGATACGGGAAATTTGTAAATCTGCCGGGCTATTCCTTATTGAAGATGCCGCCCATGCCCCGGGCGCTTCCCTGAGTGGCGTAAAAGCGGGGAATTTATCAGACGGCGGGGCCTTTTCTTTTTATCCGACCAAACCGCTCACTACCGGCGAAGGCGGTATGATTACTACTAACAATCCCGATTGTGATCACTTCGCCCGCTCATTGCGTTGCCATGGCATCGCCATTGGGGAAGAAAATGCCGGTGCCAATCGAAACTTATTAATGCGCCTCGGCTACAACTGGCGAATGAGTGAAATTCAGGCCATCGTCGGCTATTACCAACTGAAGCGGCTGGATGAAGCCCTAAGCAAGCGCCGGCAGGTCGCCGCCTGGTATGAACAGGAATTGCAAGGTTTGCCCGGATTACAGCTTTTTTCAATTCCTGCGGAGGCTTCACATAGTTTTTACAAGTATCCGGTGTTACTGGAGAAAAAACAATCCCGCGCTCCGGTCGCAGCAGCAATGGCGAAAGAATTCGGCGTGCGCTGCGGCAGCATCTACTGGCCGCCCTGCCACCTGCAGCCGTTCTATAAAGAAGAATTCGGCTATAAGGTGGGCGATTTTCCGGTAGCGGAAGATGTTCTCGACCGCACCCTTGCACTGCCGATCTATCCTGACATGCCCTATGAGGCTGTACAACAAGTCAAAAAAGGATTGGCTGCGATTCTTCAGCGGGAAGGAGGCCATTCATGATTGTCAGTGCTCATCAACCCAACTATATTCCCTGGATCGGCTACTTCCACAAGATGGCCTGGGTAGATAAATTTGTATTGGCAGATGATGTTCAGTACTCCTCGCAAAGTTATACCAACAGGACCCGGATTAAAACCGCCCGGGGAAAATTATGGCTAACCGTTCCGGTGCTTACCAAAGGCCTTGGTTTTCCAGCCATCAAGGATGTTCGCATCGACCAAAGTAAAAATTGGCAGCAAAAACATTGGCATTCGCTGCAGGTGAACTATAGTACCAGTCCTTACTTTGAGGAATATGCTGCCTATTTCGAAGATATTTATCGTAAAGACTGGGAATACCTGGTAGACATAAATATTGCTTTCCTGGAATTAATTCGGGAATTATTGGGAATCCGGACGCCCATTTTCAGGAATTCGCAATTAGATCTAAAATCGGCAAATCCCAGTGAACGGATTATCAGTATGGTCAAAGCAATGGGTGGCTCGACATATATTTCCGGCCGGGGGGGAAGCTTGACATATCTCCAGGAGGATTTATTCGATACTGCTGGGATCACTCTCGATTTCGATGATTTTTCTCATCCCACCTATCCTCAACAATTTGAGGAGTTTATACCGGGATTGTCGACCATCGACCTGCTATGTAACGAAGGACCCAATTGCCGGCGTTTCTTTCAGCGCCGCAATGCGGCAATCGAGCAAGTATGAAACGGATCGTTCTATTCTCGTATCACTATTATCAGTCACAGCGCCGTGCCGGGTTTCACTGGTTAGCTGATGCTTTCTGGCAGCAAGGCTGGGAGGTGGTATTCGTTACCGCGCCGGTTAGCTGGCTACATCGGCTGAGTGGTAATTTCCGCTTTCAATATCCGGTTCGCAGCGAGGCTAATCGCCTGCGGGAAGTACGCGATCGACTTTTCAGCTATGTATTGTTTAGCAATATTCATCCCGCTAATTTTCGCTCTCCGATCCTCAACAAGCTACTGCAGCCGCTGGTAGCAAGATATGCCCGGCAGCCACTGGGGGCATTAACACCGCTTATTGAAACGGCTGACATGATTGTTTTTGAATCGACCCCGGCCTTGCTTCTCGTCAAACAAGTTAAGGAAATCAATCCCCGGGCAAAAATAGTTTACCGGGTTTCCGATGATATCCGCCTGCTGGATTTACATCCGATGGTAATCACCGCCGAAAGCGAGCTACTGCCGCTTTTTGATTTGGTCAGCGTACCGAGCGAATTTCTCTTTCAGCGGTTTTCTCACCTGCCGACAACGCGGTTACAGTATCATGGACTTTCAAAAGACCTCTTCATGCAGAATAATGCATCGCCATATCAGTCAGCTGCCAATGCGGTTTATGTTGGCAATCATCCCTATTTGGACGGCGAATGTCTGCATACTGCGGCGAAATTGTTTCCGGATTTACAGTTTCATATTATCGGCGATACCCCGGAAATTCCTCCCCGGGAAAATATCCGGATCTACGGTCAAATGCCCTTTCAGAAAACAATCCCCTATCTCCAGCATGCCGATATCGGGCTTCATCCGGTTAGTTACGTTCGCGGTGCGGAATCATCGACAGATAGTCTCAAGGTACTTCAATACAGCCATTGCGGCCTTCCAATCGTTATGCCGGATTTCATTCCCTCCAGTCGGGGCAATGTTTTTCATTATCACCCCGGCGAGCAAACCTCAATCAAAGACTGTTTCGAAGCAGCATTAACATTTGCCCCAAACGGAACACCTGCTCAACCGCCAATTTTAAGCTGGGAAGAGTTAGCGCAGGAAATTATCCATACATCTGAAATGAGCGAGTGATATTCTATGAAAACGATATTCCTGGATGCACGGCATCTTCATTCCGGCATTGGCACCTACGTTCTCGGCATCGCCGATTACTTTCATTGTGCGGAGCTGCCATTCAAATTTGTGCTCATCGGACCGGAGAAAGTTTTAGCGGAACGGTATCCCAAATTTGAGATCATTCCCTGTGAAATTCCCATTTATACCATTGCGGAACAATTACAGCTTCCCCGTATCACCAAATCCGCCGATCTGTTGCATGTTCCCCATTTCAATATTCCGCTCGCTTATCGGGGAAACCTCATCACTACGATTCACGATACCGCTCATTATGCCTTGCCGCAACTGGCCAATTCGTTGCCGAAAAAATTATATAGAGATTTGGTATTTGGCAGTGCTGTTCGGAAATCCGCGCAAATAATTACCGTCTCCCGCTTTGCCAAATCAGAAATTTTGAAATACACAAAATGCGATCCGGAAAAAGTAACGGTCATCCACAATGGGGTGCTGGATATATTTACCAACAGCAGTTGGGAAAATGACTCA
>JAUIFT010000428.1 GCA_030430345.1 Calditrichia bacterium
ATATCTACATGACCGACATGAAACCACGCACCGGTGAGAAAAAGTCGGAAAAATTAAAAACCCTGGTAAAAGGCGGCCGCAGTTCAGATTTCGAGGCCTTTCATATTTTCTCCAGC
Source organism: Calditrichia bacterium (assembly GCA_030430345.1). The sequence continues at coordinate 117 of JAUIFT010000428.1, forward strand.
AAAATCGACGTTTCGAAGGAAGGGAAACTGGTTTTCTCCTCGAAAAGCGGGGAGAATGATGCGCTTTATATCTACGATGTCGAAACAGAAGAAATTATTCGCAAATTTCAATGGAATAATATTGTCGGCATCGCATCCCCATCGTTCTCGCCGGATGGGCAGAGAATTGTCTTTTCCGGATTGAGCTTTAGTGGTAACCGGGATTTATACATCCTTGAACTAAAAAATGAACAGATCATGCGCTTAACCGATGATTTGTATGCGGATGATTCCCCCAGTTTCTCCCCGGATGGCAGCAAGGTCGCTTTTTCTTCCGATCGCAGTATATACGGGGATCAATGGTGCTTTAATATTTTCGTTTATGATCTCAACACCAATCTGATCCATTACGTCACCGCCGGACAAACCCAGGATCATACCCCGGTCTGGTCTCCGGACGGCAGCGTTATTGCATTTACTTCCGACCGGGATGAAGATCTTTCCCTGAATATTTTTGCCGCGGATGTTTCTGCTATTACCAACTGGACGGAAAGCAGTTATCAAAATATTCCGGTAAAACGGATCTCCCAATTTGCAAATGCCGCATTCGATCCGGAATGGACCGCTGATGACGGCCTGCTTTTTACCGTTTACGAAGGCAATCGTTTCCAAATCCGCCACTTCAAGGAAGTAATCAGCAAGCTGGATTCCGCAGAGACAATGGCCCCGTTAACGATGCCATTGACGCATAATCACTGGAAGCCGGGTCAACTGAGCGGGCAAAAAGTGATTACCAAGCTGGAATATAAAAAGAATTACAATCTGGACATCGCCCAGACCCAGGTAAATCAGGATCCCTTCTGGGGAACGAATGGCGGGGCATTGATGGCTTTTACCGATTTGCTCGGTAATGATCAATACTACGTGCTGCTTTACAACAACGCGCAAAGCCGCTCGGAATTCCTGAAAAGTATGAACTTTGCCGTTACGAAACTATCACTGGGGAAACGCACCAACCATGCCTACGGCATCTTTCGCTACTCCGGCCGATTCTTCAATTTCAAGGACGACTTTTTCTATGAAGACCGTTTCGGGGGCTTCTTCACGATTAGCTATCCCTTCTCCCATTTTAAACGATTTGAGTTTAGCTCCAACCTCAGCTACTCGGATAAGGACATCACCGGCTCCAACCGGAGATTTGCGTTGTTAAGTTCGAACTCCGTCTCTCTGATACATGATAATTCTATCTGGTCCTACACCGGACCGGTGGAAGGGAATCGCTACAATATTTCCCTGAGTAATACCTACGACATTCGCTTTTCCAACGTTAATTACTGGACTTTTCTATTTGATTACCGCCATTATTTCCGCCTGAACAGTAAGGTCACTTACGCAGTGCGTGCGATGACATTGTTAAATGATGGCAAAGAAACCCGCTGGTATTATCTTGGCGGCAGCTGGGATTTACGCGGATATCGCCGCTGGTCGATCCGTGGTGAAAAGATTGCCCTGATTTCCCAGGAACTCCGCTTTCCCTTCATAGATTACCTCGGGATCAAATTCCCTTTCCTCTCCATGGTTTTCCCCGGCATTCGCGGGGCATTATTTGCTGATGCCGGCAACGCCTGGAACGGCAACGATTTTAATAGCCTCCTCGGCAGCGTCGGATATGGTTTCCGTTTCAATCTCGGCGGTTTTCTGGTGCTGCGCATGGATATTGGCAAACGGTATGATTTTAAAACCAGGAATTTCAGTGATAACTGGTTTTCACAATTCTTCTTCGGCTGGGACTTTTAACGGAAAGTATTTTATCATATGATCAAGCATTTTAAGCAGCATTGGTATCAATACAGTTTTATGATCTTCTTTTCCCTGCTTCTTGGCTGTGGAGGATTAGTCAAATTAAAATTGCCGGAAAGTGAAGCGCTGGATCCGGATAAAGAATGGTTGACGCTCGGGCGTAATGCGCAGCATCAGCATTACGCCAACGAAAACATCGTCCCTCCCCTGGAAGTGGTTTGGAAGAGAGGGGTAAAGTCAGTTGTCACCGACCATCCGCTGGCGGTGGGGGATTATATTATTGCGCCGACAGAAAGCGGTATCCTGTATATGGTAGATTACGATACCGGGGAAAAGATTGCCAGTGGCAAGCTGGGTCATGCCCTCGCTGCATCGCCGACTATCCATAAAAACCTGGTAATGTATACCGGCCTGGAGATGGGCGAAAAAACCCTGATGGGCTTTAACCTGCAGCGGGCGAAAAGATTGTGGGATGAGTCCTATCCGCACATCAGCACAACACCGCTGGTTGACGGCGAACGGATTTATTTCGGCACCAACCGCAACCGGGTTTTTGGCGCGGATATCGAAACCGGTGAAAAAATTTGGGAATATAAAACCAATGCGGCCGTGCAGAGTTCACCGGCACAACAAAGCGGTTTCCTGGTTTTTGGTGACAATCATGGCTGGCTGTATGCCCTTGATGCTGAAAGCGGCGAAGAGAAATGGAAAGTTCAGCTGGAAGGGGGAATTTTTTCCCATCCGGTTCTCGATGATCTGCTGGTTTACATTGGCACCGTTAGCGGTAAAATGCACGCCATCAGCCTGTATACCGGCGAAACCATTTGGGAGAAAGCATTTGCCGGCGCCATTTTCAGCAGTCCGGCCTTATACAACAACGTGCTCTACATCGGCAATAATGCTCACGAAGTAATTGCCATGCACAAGGAAACCGGCGATATCATCTGGAAATTCAAAACGAAGGGCATCGTCAACACAGTGCCCCTACCCTCGCCGGATTATCTCTATGTTTCCTCCTGGGACCGCCATCTGTATGTGCTCAACCGCTTTTCCGGAGAAATGATTTTCAAGCAGCAGTTTAAACGCCCGATTAAATCCTCACCGATTATCTATCGGGATTACCTGATTGTGCAAACCGCCAATGACAAACTTTACGCACTGGCAAATGAAAAAATATTACAGGCACGGAGAGACGAAGAATGAAACACCTTTCGGCAAAGCTGTTTTTACTGGCAATAACTTTATTCTGGGCTACGACTCTTTCTGCGCAGGATGATGCATCTGGCGAGCAGGGCACCTTAAGCGTTACTTCTGCCCCTTCCGGTAGTTGGGTAAAGGTTGACTCCGTTCTGGTTGGTAAAACGCCGCTGGCGCTTCTCCCGCTCTCCGCAGGGCTTCATCAGATTCAGGTCTATCCCCCGAATAACGGCATCTGGAATCTTGAGGAGAAGCGCTACGAAGTGATCATCCATCCCAATCAGGATTCACAGATCCATACAAAATTCAGCAGTCCCATTTTTGTGAATTCCACGCCATTCGGTGCGGAATTATTCGCGGACACCACTCGCCTCGGTATGACCCCGCTTTACATCCCTTTTGAGCCGAATCGCGGCAAATTCTTTCGCCTGAGCAAGCACGGGTTTAAAGATTATGAATTTCAGCTGAATGAAAACAAATCGATTCTCGCCCATTTGGAAAAGGATGAAAACTTTATCGAGGATCGGGAAAAGCCACAGCTGCTCGGCGTAATTCCGAAACGGCATATCAAGAGTAAATTTTCGCTGCTTGCCTTAACGGTTGCCAGCCATTGGGCATCCTTCTATTTTAAGAATCAGGCAGACAAAAACTTCGACAAATACAGTCAAACCGGAGATGCCGGGCTTCGTGATCAATATTGGGACAACACTCAGAAATTTGATCGCCTTTCCGAGATAACCCTGGGGGTCTCTTACGCCTCCCTGGCCGGCCTGATCTATATGGTTATCTGGAAATAACATTTCCGGTCATAATTCTCAGCCCGAAATGGCAGCAAATA
>JAUIFT010000429.1 GCA_030430345.1 Calditrichia bacterium
CAATCGCTTCGGCAATCGCACCGGTACCGCCTTTGGCAAATCCCCAGGCGCGGAAGTTGCCATCCAGCTCACCCATGTAATGATGCAGTAGCACATAGGCAGTACCCGGCGAGCGGGGCCCCAGGAAAGTCCCAATAATGCCGCTGGCAGAGAGCGTCGCTTTCAGCACGTCGGTTTCAAACCATTGCTCCAGAAAGTCGGCAGCACTCATTGTCATTAGCTTGGTGAGATTGTAGATATCATCTTCCCGCAATCCGGTCAGATATTTCCCCAGGGCAGCGAGACCGAGCATATCCTTCGGATGTAATGACGTCGGGTCCGGGGGCACGATACCCAACATATACTTAACTGCTTTCGCCATGAAAAAGAGAGTATGTCCGTAATCCTGGTAGGCATCGGCATCCCGGCGGGAAAATCTGGCGATATTCCGGCGGGTTTCATGGGGATCGGAGCCGCGATAGAGATAATCTCCATTTTGTAAAGGCGTTAGAGTACTTTCCAGAGGCAGAATCGTTAGGCCATGGCCGGGCAGGTTTAGTTCCCGAATAATTTCCGGACGCATCAAACTAATCACGTAGGAGAACACACTGTACTTAAAACCGGGATAAAGCTCTTCCGTTACAGTCGCGCCACCGACCAGGTAACGCTGCTCCAGCACCAGCACTTTTTTTCCGGCGCGGGCGAGGTATGCGGCGTTGACCAATCCATTATGCCCGCCGCCGATGACAATTGCATCATATCTTTCTGCCATAATACTTCCTGAATTAGAAAATTTCCAAGCTGCGTTGTGGATGCCCGGCTTTCTTGAACACGAGCGGATTTATGTTACCAACCGGGAGCTGGTTTTTAGCAAGATCAAAGAGCTAGCTTCGTTTATGCGGCGGATCATAAAAAGGTAATTTCACCACCGTCGCTTCTGCCTGCTCCCGGGCAAATTCCACGGTTATTTCCATACTTACCTTGCTCCCGGGCATAAGGTCGCCGGTTTCCAGCGTTGCCAGGGCGATGTATTTTTTCAGTATCGGGGAGAAAGTGATGCTGGTTGCCTGCCCAATTTGGCGGGATCCGTTATAAACCGGCACCGCTAAGCGCGAGGCGACCCCGGCAACCAGGGGCGGTAGATCAACCTTGTCATACAATGCTTCAATTTCCGGCCAGCTTACATCCAGACCGCAAAACTGCCATACTGAACCGGCCGCTTTTTCCCGGGCCAGTGCGCTCCTCCCGATAAAGCGTTTCTTCTTAAGATTTACTGCCCAACCCAGGCCGGCTTCATAAGGGGAAGAAAGCCGGGCATCGATCAAGGCATGTTTACTGGAAATGTAATCGACATCCAGCAACAGCAAACCGGCTTCAATGCGGGAAATATCCAACGCATTCAGGCCTGCCGGGGTAATGCCATATTTTTGCCCCTTATCGAGGAGCATATCCCATAATTTTTCGGCATGCTTGCGATCCACCCACAATTCATATCCGAGGTCTCCCGTATAGCCGGTTCGGCTAACCACCAGGGGAATGCGGCCGACTTTTCCTTCGGCGAGATAAAAGAACTTCAGTTTGTTGAAATCGATGCCTTTTACGACCTCCCGCAGAATATCCCGCGATTTCGGCCCTTGTAACGCCAGCGCCCCCAAATCCGCGGAAATATCCTGAATATCAACATTCATACCATAGGCGCAGTCCTGGAACCACCAGAGATTCGGGGTTGCGGAAGTAATGCGAAAGCGTTGCTCAGAAAAGCGCTGCACTGTGCCATCATCGACCATCTTCCCGTCATCATCGCACCAGGGGGTATAAAGCACCTGCCCAATCTTGCAGCGATGGGCATTCCGGGTAATGATCCGGTCAAGCAAATTCGCCGCATCGGGACCAGTGATTTCGTATTTGTAAAGCGGGGTAACATCAATTAAGCCGGCGGCGTTGCGGATCGCGTAGTATTCAAAATCATGGGTGTATTGATAGTTTATTGCCGCCATGTATCCCGACCAGTTCCGCCATTGAGCGCTGCTACAATGCTGGGAGGTGCGGGTGTAAAAAGGGGTAGGTAAAGGCATTATTATCCTCGGTTACTGTATTCAAAGAGTGGAATATAAACAGTTTCAATTTATAATCAAATCATCGCCAATATGTAACTCAGGCATTCGCCGGGAAATCGGCAGACCGGACAATCCGCCGAACCTGCCGGATATGATGCGAGATATGATTTATCATAAATTTGAGTGTTTGCGCAATATTAAATCTGCCGGCAAAAGGGTGCCGGAAGATTATTTTCTGAAGTCTTTCGGCAGGCAATTTCGCCAAAAATATTTCCATATCCTGGCGGGTGGCATCCCAATCTTTTCGCATCTCCGCTAATGCCGGCGGGCTTTCCGGCAAGGGTAACTGCCGGGGGGCCGAGACACGTAACGGAGATTTCAGAAATGCATTTAAGAAAAAAGAGCGCGCAGCGGCAGTGCTTCCCGCGGGGTCAAGTGTTTTTGCTTGATTTTTTTTACAGAGGTATTGGTAAATTTGCTGCTCGGAAATTAATAAATGATTCACGACTTGTAACATCGACCATTTTTCCGGGGATGATTTAAATGCCAGTTGGTTTGGCTGATACTGCTCCAGTTCAGCAAATAATTGCGCGCGTTTTTCCGTCAGTTCAGCAAATAATTTCTGCAGGGATTTATCCATTGTCACCTCACTTTATACCCGCTAAAGTACACTTTTTCCGCAAATAGACAAGGGGCGGGAGGAATTAACTGAAAAGGTGGGAATGATATGAGGTTTGTTTGTGAATCTCTGGGCTTTTACTGTGGCGGTAGAGAAAAGAAAACCCCGAAAGAAGAAAGTAGAAAATTTCTTTCGGGGTTGAAGTTGTTGAAGTTCGTTTCACGAATGCTTATTGGTCTTTATAGATAATCGAGCGCTGCTGAATACGCCTTTCCATACGGCGATAGCGGCGAACCCGGTCATGGGATGAACGCTGCACTTCCGGCATAAACAATCCGTAAAGGAAAAACTCGAAAAGATTGTTTTTCTTTTCCGATTTTTTCAAATTGGCAATTTTCCGCATCAATTTATGCTCTTCCAAAAATGTCTTATGCTCTTGCCAGAACAAGGGAGAGAACAGATGCTCCAGACGTCCCTTTGCCAGCTTTTTCAAGGCAGCGCCGATGGAATATTTTGAGAACGACTTTGCGGTCAGGCGTTTTTCCCGAATGGCCGGAGGAATTTCGTGCTTTTGCAGTCCTTCCTTCTCGGCAATCCATACGGACGCCTGATAAATATTGTCGTTGCTTTCCCAGTATTCCGAGGCAACTTTCCCCAATTCCCAGGGTTCGAAGCGTTCCGGCCAGGCAGCTGAAATCGCCCGGTAAATACTTTTCGAGAATTTCTTTTCAAAAAGCGTCGCCAGTCCAAATTCACTGAAGGTTTTTCGATTTAGCTCCTTACTGCGCACTTTTGCCGGCAGCTCCGCAGCGTCCCAGCCTTTCTTTGCCACCATCCAGCGAATTGCTTCGGCGGTGGTTTCGGTATTCCAAAAATCGAAGGGGACTTTACCAATTTCCCAGGGACGTAAGTGCGGATACGCTTCTCCCAGTGCTTTCGAAACCGAGTTATAATACTGGTTAAACATGTAAGAAAGCCCATGTTTGGCAAAAACACTTTTCGAAATCGACTGTCGATAAAAGCTGTCCGGCGTCATCTCAAGTCTTTCCTCAAACAGCCAGCGAATGGCCTCAATACGATTACCGGCGTCTTCCCAGTAATTGGCGGAGCAGCGGCTGTGCAGCCAGGGCGGAATCATTTCCGGATACGCATTTCGCAGGGCCCGGTTCGTAGAATAATTAAAGTAACGGTATACATTCTGCAGTTTATGACGGATAAAGAATGTTTCATCTTTGGCATTCAATACCGTTTCCGGTTCAGTTTTCAAAATCTCTT
>JAUIFT010000430.1 GCA_030430345.1 Calditrichia bacterium
AATTCCAACGAAAGATATCGAAAATAAGGAGCTCTTTGTCGTTAAAGTGCTGGGGGGCGCGGTGCTCTTAATTGGCGCGGGACTGATTGTTTATTACCTGAAAAAAAGAGATGGAAATTGAAAGGCGCTTGAACGGTATAGATGACGGTATCACTATCTATGATTATCAAAGAAAGCAGCGGATATCCAGTGATATCGATGATAGCGCTTTCCCGGCCTTACCGGCATTCACCTCCCCCGGTTTGTCAAATTCAGCAAGTTTTTTTAAGTTTGTGAAGCTGGCAGGCCGTTTACCGGAACCGCTAAAGCGTCAGGATACAGTATACTGAGGACCGAAACTCGATGCAAAAAATCAGGCAGATGCTACTCTTCATTCTTATAACCGCGCTTACAGTTCTCCTCGTTGGCTATTTTCTGGATTTGATGGGAATCCGCAACCCTGTTTTTGCGTTTGCCGTCAATTGGATTGTAATGACCTGGGTTGTCATTCTGGGAGGTGTGCTGCGTTTTACCTTGCCACTGCCTCCCTGGTATTATCACATCCGCTCGTTCGAAGCCAATGGGCGTTTATATGAAGTCTTTGGTGTTCGCGTTTTCAAATTGCTGCTGATCCGAAGTCCACTGGCGTTGCTCAACCCAACGATTCGACACACGGGTGGCCGCAACGCTCTCTTCGATCTTGAGCGTAAAATGCGCGATGCGGAAGCGGGGCATCTCTTCATTTTTATAATGATGATATTGATTGTACTATACACGGCACTGAAAGGCTGGTGGAGCTTTGCCGCCTGGCTGATGCTGTTTAATATTCTCTTTAACGTCTATCCGATAATGCTCCAGCGCTACAACCGCGCAAGATTAACTCCTTTACTTGAACGGGCCCGCGCTTGATCTGACTCGGTTTATATATGCTTAGAATCGTTATACAGGATACCTATTATGAAATATCATGAAATATTGCCAGAGCTGCAAAACTACTATGATCAAGATGTCGAAAAGCGTGATGCCATTGTGAAAACGGAATGGAAGATAGCGGAGCGGCAACAATTCCTGGACTACCTTATTTTAGAAAAGAAGCGCAAATTACTGGAGATTGGCGCTGGCACCGGGCAGGACAGCCTGTTTTTCCAGGAACATGGACTGGAGGTCATCAGTACAGATTTATCCCCGGGGATGGTGGAGCGCTGCCGGCAAAAAGGATTAAATGCGTTCGTGCGGGACTTCCAGAATTTGGGCTTCCCCCCGGAATCGTTTGATGCGATCTACGCACTCAATTGCCTGCTGCATGTGCCGAAAAATGATTTGCCAAATATCCTCGGCAATCTGCAGAATTTACTGCTGCCCGGAGGTTTGCTTTATGTGGGGGTTTATGGCGGTGAAAATAAAGAAGCTGTCATTGCGGATGGCGAAAGGGGGCAGGGACGTTTCTTTTCATTTTATACGAACGAAGGACTGAGGGAAGTCGTCGCACAGTTTTTCGAAATCATCTATTTCCAAACGATTGACCTCCAATCGATTGATGAAATATTTCAATCACTAGTTTTACGCAGAATCTGAGCCGGGTAGTAATCTCTCTATCTTTGAGAAAGCGCCTGAGATACTGGTCAATAGAAAAATCAAAATTAGATATAGAGGCTAAAGTGCAAAACCAAAATGAGGTTGAATATGTGTAGACAGTATTACAGAAAATATCAAATATTTCTGCTGGGATTCATACTGACAATATTGCTTGTCTGCTGCCCGGATGAAGTGATTGCTCAGGAAAAATCTGGTAGCTATCATCAGATATTGAATGAAAGATTCGAAACGACCGTCCGGGAAATTATTGCATCCACCGATGCGGTATTTGGCCTGGTGATCAAGGATCTGGTTAGCGGGGAAACATTTTCCCATAACGGCGATCTGCAGTTTACCCAGGCCAGTGTCATAAAGCTGCAAATTCTCCTGGAGCTATTCCAGCAAGCGAATCAGGGAAAATTTTCTTTGGACGATTTAATGATGCTTGAGCGCAAAAACATCGTTGGGGGAAGCGGGATTCTCCAAAATTTAACGCCCGGCAAAGTGAACATGAGCATCCGCGATGTCGCCATCCTGATGATTGTCGAGAGTGACAACACCGCGACCAATATGATTATTGACCTGGTGGGAATGGAAAATGTGAATGCGACATTAAAGAACCTCGGATTAACCCAAACCAAATTACAGCGGAAAATGATGGATACCGCTGCCTGGATCGCCGACCGGGAGAATATTTCCACCCCGAACGAAACAGCGCGCTTAATTGAAATGATTTATAATGGTAAGGTGCTGGATCGGGAAAGCTGCGATGAGATTCTGCGAATTCTTTCTATCCCGAAAAGCGGTAGTATTCGTACACTGTTACCAGCGGGCACGCAGGTCGCTCATAAGACCGGCGGTGTCGGCGGTGTGGTTAACGATGCCGGTATCATTTATCTGAAAAACCGGCCGTTTGTTGTCACCGCAATGGTCAACTGGCTTAACGATAGAGAAGCCGCCCAGGCAGCCATTTCACAGATTTCACTGACCGCTTACAATTATTTTGACCGCTTGGCAAATTCGAATAGTTATGGGCATAAGAAATAAGTTCTTATTGCATATTCTTTATTTGGGCGGCGCTGCAGAAACAATGAGCAACGAAAAGCAATTTTCGTGTAACATCACTCATGATATAATTTTGATGCTTATATTGAAGGAATTAAACGGGTGAGCGCATCAAAACATCTAAATTAGCATTACTAAAAAAGAGAGTACTTGGTAAATTTATGGATTTAAAACTGGCAGTATTAATAGATGGTGACAATATACCATCGGCCTATGTAAAAGAAATGATGGAAGAAATCGCAAAGTATGGAAATCCTACCATAAAAAGAATTTATGGCGATTGGACCAATCCCAAACTAACCAAGTGGAAGAAAGTGTTGCTGGAAAATGCAATAACCCCCATTCAACAGTATGGCTATACCACGGGAAAGAATGCGACGGATTCCGCAATGATTATCGATGCGATGGATATTCTCTACTCGGAAAAAGTGAATGGCTTTTGCCTGGTTTCCAGCGACAGCGATTTCACCCGCTTGGCGACAAGGCTGCGCGAGGCCGGAATGAATGTTATTGGCATTGGTGAAAAGAAAACGCCCGATCCGTTTATCGTAGCCTGCGATAAGTTTATTTATATTGAAATTCTGAAAGACCAGGTTGAAGAAAGTGAATTGGAATCCACGAAAAGTAAACCGTCACCGAAAAAACCTATTGATAACATAACACCGAAAGTGATTAAACTGATAGCCACAACCATATCGGATCTGGCCGATGATGATGGCTGGGCATTTCTGGGAGAAGTGGGAAATCTGCTCCAGAAAAAGCAGCCTAATTTTGATTCCCGAAATTATGGTTTTCAAAAATTAACGCCATTGATTAAATCAACCAAAAAATTTGATATCGACCAACGGGAAGGCGGAAAAGGGCGTATTAAATTGATCTACGTACGGAATAAAAAGCGGCGATCATAATACGCTGAGAGCGGCTTCTGGCATTTAGCAATCTAACGTCCTTCTCTGCAAGAATTACTTACGACCTTACAGAATCTGTCCGTGAAAAAGGTTCTGCGGTAAATCGAATTTCGAACAACGATCAACTAACAAGGAGTTGCGAGGAGGAGCAATCTTCTTTTCTTGACAGGTTCTTTTTTACTAAGCTACTATTTTATTGGCTTGATAGTCTCTTCCCGAAAATACTATATTGCTAAAAGCGGTTTACTTATATCCTATCCCAGTCAAAAATTATGCAGGAGGTTTATCATGCGACAGTTAATCATCTGTGCAACTCTGGTCTTTCTTTTTTCACTAACACTTTCCGGATTGGCGCAACCCAATATGGGTGGTTTTTTTGCAGGGGTGAATATGGGGA
>JAUIFT010000431.1 GCA_030430345.1 Calditrichia bacterium
ACGAAATGGAACGGGAAATGATCGAAAAGGCCCTCGATATGCACCGGGGAAACCGCCGAAAAGTTGCCCGGGCCCTAAATATCAGTGAAAGAACCTTATATCGAAAAATTAAAGAATATGATCTGGGATAAATATTCATTTCGATTATTATGTATTCTTGTAGTGTTGCTGAACCTCGGCTGCATTAAATATTCATTCAAGGGGGCGCTGCCTTCAAATCTGAAGACCGTAGCCATTCCATTGTTTGAAGATCGCAGCCGCTGGGTTGGTTTACAGGAAGAAATGACTCAGCAGGTCGTTGACGCTTTTATACAGGATAATACTTTACAGGTGATAGAAGATGAATCCGAGGTCGACCTCTTCCTAAAGGGAACGATCGTTTCTGTCCGCGAGAGAAAAACTTCTGCAGCCAGCAGGTCGAAGAGCTGGAAATGGTTGTATCTGTGAAAGTTGAATGTTTGAATACCCATTTGGATAAACCGCTCTGGAGCGGCACCGTATCGGATTTTGCTACCGTCAGCGGCACAGCTTCCCTGGAAGAAAGGGAGGCTGCGGTAATAGAGGCAACCGAAAAGATCGTTGAAGAAATATTAAACCGGACAGTAGCGGCCTGGTAATCTAAAAAAAGGAAAAATCGCATGGAAAATTTCTTCGAACTGAACAATCTGGAACAGTTTTGTACAGAAAACCCCGGTTCGATAGCTTTTGCATTTCTGGCGTTGGAAAAAATCAATATTGGCGATCTTGAATCTGCACTGAATATTGCCGAGCAAGGCAGTCGCCAGCATCCCACTTATGCAGTTGGTCATTACGTACTCGCGTTATGTTATTATCATTCGAATGATTATACCAAGGCGAAGACGCATCTGGAACTGGCCGTTGCTTATGATGAAAAAAATCCCCGTGCATGGAAATTGCTCAGTGAAATCAACCAGAAGCTGGATTTACCCTTGTTGGCCGAGGATGGCAACTTGCAGTATTTCTTGCTGGACCCTTTTAACAGTGATGCTGTCAATCAATTCCGCCAGGCTGATATCGATCAATTTAAGGCCTTTGAGAACGGGCAGGAGATCTCACTGGAAAATGAATTTGAGGATATCGTTGATATGCCGGAAGCAGCAGCGGCTGCCCCGGCCGTAGAGATGCCCGACCCGGAAGAAAGCATTGCCGAGCTCTTTGAGGACATGCCTGATCCGGAACCGGAAACGGACATTTCCCAAAAAGTCGATGAAGTGTTTAAAGAAACCATGGGGGACATGTCCCTGGATCGTGAAGAATTCAGCAATATCGAAGGGGATAACGCTGCCCAGGAATCTTTCTTTGAAGACATTTTTAGTGATGACGATAAGCCGGCGGAGATTCAGACGGAAACGGAAGCCGAAACAGGGACGCCTGCCGCCCCTCCGGAAGATAACTTCTTCGATGATACTTTTGCTAACATCGACATTGATGAAACTGACCTGGCGCCGGAAAATCCAACTGCAAGTTCTCTTGATGATACCATCGGATTTAATACCGAAGATTTTGCCAATACCGACGATGTCACTCCCACGGGAAAAGAAACCGAAGCGAAAGATTTTGAAGCCATCGGCGATTTTGCCGCGGAAGAAAACGTTTTTGGTGGCATAGACGATATTGCCGAGGAAGAGGTTGTCGAGGAAGATGGGCTGGATATCAACGCGGAACTGGACGATTTCTTCTCTGACTATGACATTGAAGAGACGCCGGAGGAAGAGGTTGTCGAGGATGTTGATCAAATCAATTTTGGCAATATCTTGTTCGATGATTCCGTGGTTAATGAAGTTACTCCCGGCACCACACCGGAGATTGAAGAAGAAACCCTGATGGATTATAATGCAATGGTAGACGACATCATTGCGGAAAATAATGAAGAGCAAACGATCATTTCCGCTGCAGAAATATTTGAAAACAATGATGTTGAAGAAGAAACCGATATTCCGATTCCGGAAATGCCGGAGACGCCTCCCCCTGCCAGCGAAGACGTGTCAGTGAGTCTGAATGCCGACGTGCTGGATAATCGTGAAAATGGTTCAGAGGGGGAAGAAAGTAGTTTTCGGCCATCTGCAACCCGCTTCGGCCGGCCACCGCTCTTAACACCCACCCTTGGGGAAATCTACATCTCACAGGGGCGGTATGAAGAAGCTGTAGAGGTTTTCGAGCAGCTGCTGGTGCAAAATCCCGATAACCGCCGTTATCAGAAGAAGATTCAGGATGTGAAAAAGATTATCGCTAAAAAGCAGGATATCTAATTTTGACCTATGATGGCGTTACTTTAGCAGTAGCGCCATCAATATCGTAGCCCCGCCAATACTTGCAAAATTAACAATGTCATTATTCATCCAGGAAATGCCCCGAAAAGCGCTGGTTGGCCTGTTTTTGCAATGCATTGTTTTTTCGGTGACCTTACCGCAAACCTCACAACGGTATTGCACCTGAACTGTTGCTCCCAGTAAACTGTCAATCATGCTTCCGGTCAATCCAGCCACCGTTACGAACCCTACCAGCAACCAGGTCATATCTACCGGAAATATAAAGCCACTTAAAGCAATCAGTGCCGCACCAGCGGTCGCGCTGACAGTACCGGGAAGGGTAATGCCGCCGGATGTGCCTGCCTCCACTTTTCGCATCGTCGTTATCAGGCGCGGCTGTTGCCGGACAAGCGTGCCAAGTTCTGTTGCCCAGGTATCTGCAGACGCTGCTGCCAGTGCCGCCAGATAATAGAAGAAGTAAACATCATAGCCGGTAAGCATGTAAGCGATCATTATAATTCCGGGAACGCCGCCGTTGGCAAAGACCTGGGCAAAATCCCGCTCACTCCCTTTCTCGAAAACCAAATCATAACGGGTTTTGACTTTTTTCCCAACTTTTGAGAGGAAGCTGGAAGGGATGAAAAAGGCCAGGATCGGGAGTGTCCATTGCCATCCGCCAAAACCAAAAATCGCTGTTGCCAGGAGAAAAGTGGCCATCGCGCCACTGGCTGCCAGCAGACGGGATAGCCAGAATAGTATTGCCGCCACGCCGCTCAACAACATCCCCAGCGAAAATTGAATAATTTCTGCCGATGTATGGGAAAGGAGAAAATATTAGAGATTGGTTGTGGGTAAACGATCATGCAAGAGCTATAGATGTTATTTTTCATGATGGAGAAAATGGAGAAACCTACAATATTGGAGGACATAATGAGTGGACTAATATTGACTTGATTAAAGTAATGTGTAAGGTAATGGATGAAAAATTGGGAAGACCAATAGGCGAATCCGAAAAATTTATTACTTACGTTAAAGATAGAGCAGGACACGATATGCGTTATGCTATTGATGCTACCAAACTTAAAAATGAATTAGGTTGGGTACCATCCTTACAATTTGAAGAAGGGATAAGAAATACTATTGATTGGTATTTAGAAAATGAAGAATGGTTAAACAACATTACTTCAGGAGATTATCAAAAATATTATGAATCTCAATACGCGAATAGATAATGTACGATAAGGCATTTCATCAAACAGATATTTCAAATTTCACTTTTTTAGTAACCGGTGGAGCAGGTTTTATAGGTTCTAATGTTGTTACTTATTTGATGAATTACAATGCAGGTAAAGTGATTGTATTGGATAATTTATCTAACGGTTATAAAAAAAATATCGAGCAATTTATTGGACAACCGAACTTTCAATTTATTGAAGGAGATATTACCGATTTTGATTTGGTAACCAAAATTATGGCTGAGGTAGATTACGTTTCACATCAAGCAGCTTTAGGTTCTGTACCTCGTTCTATAGAAAACCCTTTGGCGACACATCACGCCAATACAACAGGTTTGTTAACCATTTTAACTTGTGCTAAAGATGCTAATGTTAAACGTGTGGTTTTTGCCAGTTCATCATCTGTTTTTGGCGATA